>JAAHGE010000084.1 GCA_010672635.1 Desertifilum sp. SIO1I2
TTTGGGTGGCAATCTGGATATTCCCGCCACTCCCACGCACGGCATTAGCAACAATATCGCTATTCTCTTCTCCAACTGCGACAACGCTAGCCGATTCAATCTCAATATTGCCGCCCGTAGAATCTTCGCTGGCATTGGTGGTAATATTGCTCCCCCGACGCAACACCACTGCATCGGCTCCGCGAATGCGAATATTACCCTGACTGCCACCACTGACTTCGGCTTGCAGGCTGGCCTGATTGTCCAGAAACACTTCGCGGGCGTTTAGGGTTAAGTTTCCAGCGTTCCCTGTAGCCGAATTGCTGACGCTGATAACCGCCTCATCGCGAACCCGGACTGTATCTGAAAAGATCCGAACCGAACCCGCATCAAAAGCCGTGGTTGAAGAAGCCGAGATACTAGAAGGAATAGTTTGTTGCTCTCCATCCACAAGCAGTTGAGAACTCCCCTGCACCTCAAGATTATTCACCCGCAGATTAATACTCCCTGCATTTCCTTCACCATCCGTGGAAGAAATAATTTGACCGCCATTAAACACCCGCAAGCGTTCGGCAACCAGGTTGATACTCCCCCCCTGTCCCTTGGCGTCCTCGCTGAGGGCAACGGTAATGCCGCTAAGAGTTTGGCTAAAGCTATCAATAATCGGATCGCTTACCGCTACCTCAGTGGCGCGAATCCGAATATTACCTGCCATGCCACTCCCCGATAAGGCGCTGGAAACGGCACCCCCGTCGAAGAGGGATAGCCGTCCCGTTTCAATGGAAATATTACCCGCTCGTCCTTCAGCAAAGGGTTGAACGGCACTAATGACGGCGCTGGTTAGGTCATCAGGCGTGCGACCGGAAATTTCGACGCTTTCAGTCGCTCGAATTGAGATATCCCCTGAGATGCCTGTTGTGAGAGATGCCGGAAAGCCGGAGAAGCTAAGACTTAAAACACCCGTGCTAATACGACCTCCATCTTGCACGCGTACCCGTTGGGCATCAATGGAGATTGGACCGCTGATATTATCGCTACCAACTGTGAGTAAAGTGGTGATGGCACTCGGAAGGAAAAAGAAGGTACCAAACGGGTTATAGCCAAGGATTTCCACATCCGAGGCTCGCACGATAATATCGCCCGTCCTAGAGTTAGTTGTGGGAATGGTATCAAAACTCTCGTTTACCGCAGACTGAATCCAAGACCCATTTGTAATCCGCAATCGCTCGGTTTCCACGATAATATCTCCAGCGATCGCGCTTTCTCCAAAAACGCTGGTATAAAGTCCGGGGGTAGGGTATTGCTGTGGGGAGGAAACCCCTAACAGGTCAACAAATTCAGTGGTTCTGACGGTAATGTTTTCCCCTTGACCCAATGAACCCGTCCCGGTTTCAATACTAGAACCGTCTTGTAGGGTCAACCCTCGTCCCCGAATGTCAATGGCACCGCCATTTAACCCAGAATGAGCTGTTTCAAGCTCCGGGGTAGTATCGAGGGAGGAGGATTGCCGCAGTGTAATTAATCCCCATTCTGGCGGAGTGCTAGCCGGTGTGAGTTGCCAGCCCTCTTGTTCTTTTAATTCCACTTCCCCATTCCGTAGCGCCCATAATTGCACGCGTCCGTCAGGCACAGATAGGCTAGCATTTTCAAAATTAATTTCGTTTCCCGCTAGGACAACGGCGTCGGCTGCAAAGACTTGGGCGGGGCGAAAGCGGAAGTTATCGGCGGGGGTTCCCGTGACTTGAATGTTGCCTGGATTGGCTCCCAGTTGCAGTCCGATAGGCACGCTAATGGTTAATAGGGGGGAAGGGTTGGCTGTGCTGGCATCCCATTTCACCCCATCGGCAAACAGGACGCTCTCGGCTGTTGTCGCCACAAATGAGCCGAGTAAAAGGTTGACGCGAGCATTCGGGCCAAACACGATCCCGTTGGGATTGAGTAAAAATAGGCTAACGGGTTGAGTATGGTTGCGGGTTTCAATTAAGCCATCAATCTGAGAAAGGCTTCCCCCCGTGACTCGGCTGAAGATTGTGGAGATGTTGGGGGTATTGACTAAATCAAAAGTAGCACTCCCTCCGGATGGGACAGAAAATTGCTGGAAACTATGGAAGAGATTATTTCCGTTGGATGTACCGTTGAGAATGGTAAAGCGATCGCCGTTCGGGATAATTGTCGTATTCAGGCTACCATCGGGGATAATTTGAGCTTGAGCGATACCACTAGTTAGTAACAACGCTCCTAAAGGAAGTATCCTCTGAGCGAATTGAGTAAGCTGGACACTTGTTCTCATGGCAACCTTGGCGGTGTAGGGTGAACTTAAGGAACTAGCTTAGGGAACAAAAGTGAGGTTCTAGCGAGTCGCTTGCAGGATTTGAAGTTGAGAATAATCGGGTAAACAGGAAAAGAGCGATCGCTCTCCTCCTGAAAACCTGAATAAGAGTCAGGTTAAGGTATAAAACCCAACCCTTATCGCTTGACTTAAAAAGGCGAGTAGCGTACTGAAAAGTAAAAGCCATTCTCTTGGAGCGATCGCTTTTCCGAATCTATGGAAGTGAGGGGAAGTCCCCAATCTAAGCGAACCGAGAGGTTATCCCCCTGTCGCCACAATAAACCCACCCCCGTACCTGCTAGCAGGCTGGGGGTGGGGTTTTCCCCGGTTTGATTCCAGCCTTTTCCTAAGTCAAAAAAGGGAACCACTTGCAACACGCCCCCCACGCGGGGCACGCGAACAACGGGGATGCGGTATTCTGCCGAGAGTAGCACGCCATTATCCGTCAGCAAGGCGTCTTGACGATAGCCTCGCACGTTCAGTTGCCCGCCTAAACCAAATTGCTCTAAAGGGACTAAAGAGTTTGCGGATAGCTGTAAATCTCCCCGAACTAAGAACAGGCTGTCTGGGGCAAATTGTCGCACCCATTGGGCTTGTCCCCGCCATGCAAAAAAGCGACTATCGGGTGCATCTTGGTTAACGGTAGCATCAAGCCAACCGACGCCGAGGTTAAACTGCGATCGCAAAGCAAACACTTGTTCGTTACTGCGCTGCACGTACTCTTGAAAGAAGCGAAAGGCGGAAATTTTGGTTCTCCCCTCGTCATCGGCACCAGGCGATAGGGGAAAGGGGCCAATATCATCAATCCCTAACTCAGTTTGACTGAATTGCCGGGAAAATAATAGCCCCAGGGCGATTTCTTCCGTGGGTTTTTGGATGATGGGCTGGCGATAGCCGACTTCGTAAGAGCGGGTGCTAGATTGAATATCTAAAACGCTGAAGGGTTCTTCAATCACTCGGTTCCACCCTTGACTAAAGCCCAACCAAACGCTGCCGTTACGGGCGTTGACGGGTAGGGTGTAATTGAAGTCCAGAGTATTGCTGCCATTGGTGTTGGCATATCCCAAACTTAGGGTATCGCCAAATCCCAGGAGGTTCAGTTCTTGCAATTCTACCCCTCGGCGGAAACTGCCGACGCTGGGCGATCGCCCATTATCGAGATATCCCGTTAAGCTAAAGGTATCGGCTTCATCTACTTCAACTTGCAAGATGTTGGTTCCCGGACGAACGCCAGACTGCAATTCCGCCGAGAGGTTTTGCAAGCGCGGATCGAGGCGTAGAAGTTGCAGCGCTTCTAACAGGCGGGGAACATTCAGCGGGGTTTGGGCACCGAGGCGAATGCGATCGCGGATATAGTGAGGACGCAAGCGTCGATTGCCAACAATATTAATCTCTTCGAGACGACCTTCAACCACCTGAATGGTAACGGTTCCCCCTTCAACCACTTGGGGCGGAATAATTGCACCCGTGGTGATGTAGCCATTCTCAATGTAAAGCTGGGCGATCGCATCTCGGATTTGCAACAATTCAGCAAAGGAGAGTTCTCGTCCAATAAAGGGGGCGGTAATTTCGGCAAACTGTTCGGCTGAGAAGACGGTACTCCCCACCACTTCGATCCGTTCGACTAAAAATCTAGCACTCGGATCGCCTAGGGTGGGGGTATCGGGAAGGACAGGTGGTGGAAGTAAGGGCGGGCTTTCTACAGGAGGCGGGAGAAAGTCAGAGGGTAAAGGAGGTGGTGGGACATCTTCTAAACGCGTTGGCGGAATGGATGTCTGCGCGGTTGCACTTTGACTATCTCCCAGCATGACTCCTAAAAGGGTGCTGGACGTTAATAAAATCAAAGCTGCACGCTGCGAGCACCCCCAAAAAAGGAGACTAGACATATTCGGCGGGGAAGTCTGGTTAAGGCAAACGATCGCCCTCCAGCATAGTCACAAAAATTACAGAGTGTCACCCTAATTTTGTAGCCAGTTCTGGGCGATCGCTCTAAGTTGCGGGTACAATTTGTCCGGAACGAACAGATAAAATTTGGGAAGCCTGCAACCATTGAGCATCGAAGGCATTAAGGTGCGTGGTGGTAATCAGGGTTTGGAAACGATCGGCGATCGCATCGAGCAATTGATTCTGGCGCGTTAAATCTAATTCGGCTAAAACATCATCGAGTAACAATACTGGAGACTCGCCCACGACTTCGGAAATTAATTTTAATTCCGCTAACTTCAGGGCTAAAACCAGGGTGCGCTGTTGTCCTTGAGAACCGTATTGACGGGCTGGCGTATCGTTAATCGTAAACTCAACTTCATCGCGATGGGGCCCGACTAGAGAAGTCCCTTGGGCTTGTTCTGCGATCGCTCTTTGTTGTATTTTCTCAAAAAAAGCTTGATGGATCTGTTCGGGTTCGGCATGCGAGTCTCCTTCCCAGCGGATGTTTGGAGAGTAGCGCACATCTAAAATTTCTTTTGCCCCGCTAATGGCGCGATGCCAAGCTTGGGCAATTGGGGCAATTCGTTCAATTGCTCTAGCCCGACGGCGAATCAGACGCGCTCCGAGGGTCACTAACTGAGCATCCCATAAAGCCAGTTCCGATTGCAAGCTAGCTTGAGAACTTTCTTGCAGTTGTTTCAACAGGTGATTGCGCTGGCGCAAAACCTGGTGATATTGTCGCAGGAGATGATCGTAAATTGGTTCTAGCTGAGTTAAGAGCGTATCGAGCCAAACTCTACGTCTTTCGGGGCTACCGCGCACCAAATCCAAATCTAAACTGGAAAATTGCACCACATTCAACGTCCCCAGAAAGTCTAAGCGCCTGCGTAAGTTTTCGCCATTCAAAGCAAAAGCGCGATGACCGTTGGTGCGGAATAATAGTTTTAAATCCACCGTTCCGGCTTGGCGTTCTAAGGTGGCTGCAATTTGTCCGGAAGTAGCGGGTTGAGGAATATCGGGAGGTAAAGCTGCTCCGGTTTGATAGTCAGGATGCCAGATTAACTCGCGATCGCGCAAGGCTCGATGAGACTTCAGCGTTGAGAGCAATTCTACTGCTTCTAGCAAATTCGACTTACCCTGAGCATTGTCACCCACCAAAATCACCTTCGGCGCGTGAAAGCTCACCGTTTGATCGATATAGTTGCGAAACTGTCTTAAATGCAAAGACTTTAAATACATGACACCCATCTGGGGGCTAATCGAATCTTAATTTTAGCCCCCAGACGCGGTTAGTCTCGCGGTAATGCCACGGAATGTCGGGCGCTAAAAATCCGCATAAACAGTTTTTCGAGTTCTACCCAAACAAACATCAACGCACTGAACCCTAAGCAAATCGCTAATTCAGTTCCTGTCAGCGGGTTTGTCCCAAAGAACGCTTGCAGAGGCGGAACGTAGACTAACATTAACTGCAAAGCAGTGGTTGCAGTCACCGCTAGTAGCAGATACGGGTTAGAAAAGGGATTGAGTTCAATCGTTAGTTGGGAATTAGAACGAATGGCTAGCGCGTGTCCCATCTGAGCAATGCAGAGCGTAGTAAAGACCATCGTTTGCCAGTGAGGAAAATAATTGTACGCAATTCCCATCATGACAATTGTAACAGCCGCAAAGATAATCCCAAACCGCACCATATACGAACCTAACCCTCTGGCAAAAATGCTTTCGCGGGGGTCGTAGGGAGGGCGCTGCATTACATTCGGTTCGGCAGGTTCCACAGCTAGCGCCAAAGCGGGTAAACCATCGGTGACAAGGTTCATCCAAAGAATTTGTAATGGCGTTAGGGGAACTTGAGAAAGACCCATAATTGGGGCAGCCGCAATGACTAACACTTCGCCGATATTGGAACCCAGAATGTATTTAATAAAGCGGCGAATATTGGTATAAACGACGCGCCCTTCTTCAGTTGCGGCGACAATGGTGGCAAAGTTATCGTCTAGCAAGACCATATCGCTCGCTTCTTTGCTAACATCGGTTCCGGTAATGCCCATTGCAATCCCAATATCGGCTTGTTTGAGGGCAGGAGCATCGTTGACGCCATCGCCAGTCATGGCTACAAATTTACCGCGATGTTGCAAAGCTTGGACGATCCGCAGTTTGTGTTCTGGGGAAACGCGAGCATAGATACTGACTTCCCCAATATGCTGTTCGAGTTCTTCGGGACTCAGTTGTTGGAGTTCTTGCCCGGTGAGGATGCGATCGCCTTCTTGTGCTATGCCTAAATAAGAGGCGATCGCTTTTGCCGTTAGTTGATGATCGCCTGTAATCATAATCGGGCGAATTCCGGCTTCTTTGCAGCGCTTCACGGCGTCGCGGACTTCCTGACGGGGGGCATCCAGCATCCCCACTAACCCCAACCAGGTTAACTCGCGTTCGGTGGTTTCTTCGGCTTCAGGGGGGGGAATATCGTTTAACGGTTTAACCGCCACCCCTAACACGCGCAATCCCTCGGCAGCCAAATCGTTATTGCGTTGTAAAATCGCATTGCGGATTTCCGGGGTAAGTTCTGCGATGGTTTCGCCAGTTTGATAGGTCTGACAGCGTTCTAAAATCAGTTCTGGCGAACCTTTGGTAAACATTTCAAACCCTGCCTCGCCAGACACAATGGTACTCATCCGCTTGCGTTCTGAGGAGAAAGGAAACTCGCCTTTGCGGGGCATTTGGCGGCTGAGGGGTTCCTTGTCAACGCCTGCTTTTCCGGCTAGCACGACTAATGCGCCTTCGGTGGGATCGCCTAAAATTGACCAGCCATCCTTATCGTGCTGCAATACTGAATCATTGCACAACGCGCAGGCGATCGCCAATTTTTGCAAGCTGGGATAGTCTTGGGGGTTGATGGTTTTTCCCTCAAGTTGAAAGTCTCCTTGGGGAATGTAACCTTCACCGCTGACGGTAAAGTGATGCTCGACTAAATCTACGCGCTGCACCACCATTTTATTTTGAGTCAGGGTACCCGTTTTGTCAGAGCAAATCGTGGTGACGCTGCCCAAGGTTTCTACGGCGGGCAATTTGCGAATTAAGGCATGGCGGCGCACCATCCGCCGGGTTCCCAAGGCGAGGGTGACAGTGACAACGGCGGGTAAGCCTTCGGGAACGACAGCAACCGCCATACTCAGGGAAACTTCAACTAACTGGCGCAAAACGTCCCAGTTAAAGCCCCCCACGCGAATTAAACCGCCAATGACGACTAAAGCCACTAAAACGAGGGAACCGCTAACCAAGACGTTCCCTAATTGGCTCATCCGCTGTTGCAGGGGAGTCGGTTCGTTTTCCACTGACTGCAACATTCCGGCAATTTTACCGAGTTCGGTTTGCATTCCGGTGTTGGTAACGATGGCGGTAGCGCGTCCGTTGGTGACTTCAGTGCCTTGAAAAATCAGGTTGGTGCGATCGCCTAAAGCGGTATGCTCTTCTACAACTAGATTGGCGTTCTTGCTGACGCTATGGGCTTCTCCTGTCAGGGCAGACTCTCGCACTTGCAGGTTGGCGGCGTCTAATAAGCGTCCATCGGCTGCGACTTGGACTCCGGCTTCGAGAAGCATGATATCGCCGGGAACTAGGTCTTTGCCGTCAATTTCGCTAAATTTGCGATCGCGCAGGACTCTTACTCGTGGCGAGGAGAGTTTTTTTAAGGCAGCAAGTGCTTTCTCGGCACGACTTTCTTGTAGGTAGCCTAAGATGCCGTTGAGGATGACAATGGCTAAGATAGCGATTGTGTCTTTAAATGGGATTTCATTGGCGGCGGCGTCTCCTGCACGCAGTTCTATCACATCCAGAATGCCGGAAATAATTGCGACGGCGATCAGCATCAAAAGCATGATGTTGGTAAACTGATCGAGCAAAATGTCCCAAGAACTGCGACCTTGTGCTTCTTCAAGTTCGTTCAAACCATACTGCTGTCGGCGTTCGGTAATTTGCGATTCGGTTAAGCCGATTTCTGCATCGCTACTGAGAAGATCGAGAGTTTTAGCAAGATCGAGCGTATGCCAAGCAATGTCGGCGTTTAACAAGGGCTGTGATGACATGGATGGGTGAGTTTAGAGGAGAGATACGATAGGTAACTCGATGAAATCGATCGTAGCCGATCGGATTACTAACGCACTAAATCTGTTTTCAAACTATACTGTTGTTCGAGATAGTGCTTTAACTCTAGAGCCATCCGGCGGATACCTTTTTGTTCGTCATCGCGCAGCAATGGAAAAAACCACCCCCCGAACCAGCCTGAATAATCTTCTTGGTGGGTGTACTGGGTGCGGCGAAAGCCAATTTCTTGCAAGGAAAAGGTGCTTTCGTTACGAAACCCTAAAAACCCTGAAACCCACTGCAAGCAAGTTTGGGGTTGTAGCAGGGTAACGGTGGGTTGAAAGGCGATTTCTTCTTCTCCGGGTAAGCGACGAATAGACAAGAGAACTTCTTGACCGAGTTGTAAGGGCTTGTGCGGATTGAGGTCGTAGAGGTAGGTGTTCCATCGCACCCACTGTTGCTTGGCGATCAAAGCCTGCCATACCTGAGTTTTGGGGGCGTTAATTTCTACCGTGATATAAACGCTAGGCATAGCGATCGCTCTCGCACTTATTGGTGCTAATCAGTACAATTCTAGGGTTATTGTTCCCCTACGCTAAGAAAGAATTGACATTCGGCAGATAGAATGAAAATTCTCTCGTTGGATAGATGCATTTTAAACTGGTGCAGACACAACTGACGGGATGGCAATCCGGGCTGTCTGAGGGTCGATTGGTTGACTTTTCCGAGGGTTCTGGCTTACTGTCTCGCGGTTGTCACAGGTGGCACGCTGCTTTCTATCTTAACGATTTCTATAAGCACAAGATTACGAACCCATGACTGACCTCACCCCTAATTCTAGCTATAGCTTGAAGATTCGTTTAGAGTTACCGAACCGGGCGGGAACTTTGGCCACCGTTACCCAGGCGATCGCGTCTGTGGGCGGAAATTTGGGCGAAATTAATTTGGTAGAACGCACGCACCAGATTACGATCCGAGAAATTACGGTAGATGCGGCAAGTACCGAGCATAACGAGAAGATTGTCCAAGCTGTGAAGGCGCTTCCAGAAATTAAGGTTCAGGAGGTTTACGATCGGACTTTTAATCTTCACCGTCGGGGCAAAATTAGCGTAGAAAGCCGGATTGATATTAAAAATCAAGCGGATCTAGCAATGGCCTATACGCCAGGGGTGGGACGAGTCTCGAAGGCGATCGCCGAGGACCCCGAACAGATTTACAATCTCACCATTAAGCAGAATACGGTGGCGATTGTCACTGATGGCAGTGCGGTTTTAGGGTTGGGGAATTTAGGCCCCGGTGGTGCTTTACCGGTGATGGAAGGGAAGGCGATGCTGTTTAAGGCGTTTGCGGGTTTGGATGCATTTCCCATTTGTTTGGCGACGCAAGACACGGAAGAAATTATTCAAACCGTGAAAAATATTGCCCCCGTATTTGGTGGGGTGAACCTCGAAGATATCAGCGCGCCGCGTTGTTTTGAAATTGAACGCCGCCTGCGCCAAGAGTTGGATATTCCGGTGTTTCACGACGATCAACATGGCACAGCAATTGTCACCCAAGCCGCGCTCTATAATGCCCTGAAACTGGTGAAGAAGCCCCTAGAAGGCGTGCGAATTGTCATTAACGGGGCGGGGGCTGCTGGGGTGGCGATCGCCCGTCTGTTACGCAAGGCAGGGGCGAATACGATTTGGATGTGCGACAGTCGGGGGATTATCTCGACGCAACGCTTGGATTTGACTGCGGAAAAACTAGAATTTGCAGTAGAAGCGAGTGGCACTCTCGCCGATGCGCTAGCCGGTGCAGATGTCTTTATTGGGGTAAGCGCTCCCGGAGTCGTCACGCCGGATATGGTACGCTCAATGGCAGCCGATCCGATTGTGATGGCTATGGCGAACCCCATCCCGGAAATTCAACCGGAATTAGTCAAAGACGATGTGGCAGTCATGGCAACCGGCCGCAGCGACTATCCCAACCAGATTAATAATGTGTTAGCCTTCCCCGGCGTGTTCCGTGGGGCGCTCGATTGTCGGGCGTCGGATATTACTTCTAAGATGTATCTGGAGGCTGCTAGCGCGATCGCGTCTCTCGTTGCTCCCCACGAACTTCACCGCGAACACATCATTCCCTCAGTTTTCGATCCGCGCGTCTCTGTCGCCGTCGCCGCCGCTGTCCAACAAGCCGCCAGAGCCGATGGCATTGCTAGAGCTTAAGCGTTAATGTTCTCTCTGTAAAGACGTTCTATAGGGGCGTCTTTACGGATTGGATTTAGGATGACTCTGTTGTAGGCGATCGCTTTCTCTTCTCTTACTAATCCACCTTTTGGCGATCCACCAAGCCCCCCAAGCGATGAAGGAACTCACTAAGATAGCGACAATCATCGGATGCAGTGGTTTACTTCTCTGTTGGGGACTCGGTAAACTCCAAGGTTCCATCATTAAACCTGAACTAGAGGCAACAATCGCCCCGGCTGCAATTCCGACACCGATTGCCTGAATGTGGTCTTGGAGGTCTTTTTCAGCTTTTTCTTGACGTTCTTTTTCAGCTTCTTTACGCTTTTGTTCGTCTTTTTCAGCTTGTTCTTGAAGCTTTTGCTTGGCTTTTTCGTTTTCTTGGCGATCGCGATCGCGTTGGGCTTGTTCGATTTCGACAATTCCGCGAATACTACTAATTGCTTTATCGACTAAGCTTGAGCCATTGCCAAAATAGTCGAGTTCAATTTCAATTTGTTGCTGTAACTTCAGGGCAACCTGGGTTCCAAATTGAGACAAAAAGCTTAAATCTTGGGAGGGAAATTTATCTTGAATTCGATTAAGTTTTTCTTGATAGTTTTCTTGATTGATTTTAATTGTTAAGTGGTTATTTTTGAATTTTCTTAGCCAATCAGTATATTCTATATCTAACTTAGGTAAGGCTTTAAGATTTTGCTTAAACTGGTCAAGTTCTGGTTGGGATAAAGCTTTATCTGCATCGGGTAGTTGGGTTGAAACAGATAAAAACTCTGCTCGGATTTCGTCATATTTAGTTTTGATATCTATTAAATAATGGACATTATCTTGATAAATTGTTGTAATTTTATTTCGATAGAAAAATAAATCAATCAAGTCCTCATAAACAATCCCCAGGTTAGAATCAGCGGAATCATTAATAAATAACCAAACTAGATAATGGACAATGTTGCCATTTTTATCAGGATACTGAGGAGAGCCATATTCATAAATAGGATTATCAAAAAGACAACCACTTTGATATAGAGGGGGGCATTCTTGTGAGAAATCCTTTAGAAAGTTTGTGAGAATATTTTGGGCGATCGCTTTCCAATTCTCCCTTTGTTTTTGGTGTTCTGGTAATAACCAAGCTGTTAATAAAATAGTTTGACCCAAGTTACTTTGCAAAGATTGAGGCAAGAGTAATTCAGCGGGGTTAAAATCTTTGAATATAGAGGATTCAACACACTCAGTAGGTTTATTTTGTGAGTCTCGTTCTGGAATTCGTAGGTTTAGAGCTAAAGCATAGCTATCATAAATAAGCAGCGGACAAACGCAACCTGTTATCGATTGTTGATTAGAAATTTCGCCCTCAATAGATAATAAGATATTATCCTCTGTTGCTTCTTTCCATAGCTCAATTCGTCGTCCTTCGGGAGGTGAGTCAATCAACTCTAAGGAAGGAGAGAGATTGAATTTTGACACAATCTCTTGATGGTAATAATTCCAGAGTCGATCCGGGTCATGTTCGCTTGTACGGAGGTGGAAAGCGAATAAATGAACGTTGGGTGCGTAAAGGCGATCGCTCATAGAGAGGAAACTTAGGTCTGAGACCGATCTGAAGATTGTAATATTTGCTGAACCACATCCAAAGGTAACTCAACCAGTTCGGCAATTTCTTCTAAACTGTTTCCTCGGCTAGCGAGACGTTGGACAAAATCTTTTTTTGTTTGTTGAACGCCATCAATAAATGCTTCTTGATAAAAACGGGTTTGCTTTAAATCGGTGAGTCCTAACATGGTCGCAATCTCCTCTCGGCTAGCTTGGGGTAATTTATAGA
>JAAHGE010000840.1 GCA_010672635.1 Desertifilum sp. SIO1I2
GATTGAAAATTTAAATTAAATTTTCATAAGGAATGTTATGAACTCAAACAAGAAAAACCTTCTCTTTATCTGCTATGACTTTTTTCCAAGAATTACTCCTACTACCATTCGTATTAGCAAAATTTTAAAGTTTCTGCCAACTGATTTACAAATTAACGTTCTCAGTCAAACAGAAAACATCCCTACAGAATCTAACACAATTCTTTATTTTGTTAGAGACTGGTATCCTAAGTTTTTAATTGATTGTTTACTTAGATTGAGATTGGGCAAATGTCTAGAATGGATTATTCCTTTTGGAAATGATAGAAGTTTTTTCTGGATAGGTTCCGCTATTTTAAGAGGGCTAAAATTAGTCAAGGAATCTCAACCTAGCGCGATCGTAGTGTTTATGATGCCCTATCCAATTGGAATGGTGGGAGTGATTTTGAAATGGATAATGGGCTTGCCGTTAGTCCTAAACTTTGATGACTCTCCAACTTGTACTGATATGGGAGGTAACAGTTTTCCTAGTTGGTTTCATTACCGACTAACAGAATGGCTAGAGGATTTTTATGTTCGTCAGGCAGATGCAGTAATTTATGTATCCCAGCGTAATTTAGAAAGAGTTCGAGATCGACAGCTAGGAGAACATCAGGATAAATTTCATCTAGTTCGTTATGGTGCTGACCCTATTGACTTTAAAAAATATCAACTACATACTCCTAGCAAAGAAGGTTTCACTATTACTTATATTGGAGGAATGACAGGATGGTTTGAATTTTACGATCTTCCTAACCAGACAACTTTTCTTAAGAAAATATACCAAGCTTGGTTGGACTGGGGAAGATATGAAGTTCTTAAATTAGATATACGTACTTCGAGTCCTATGTTTGTGGGTCAATCAGTTAAACTTATTTATGAAGAAAGACCTGAGTTGATAGGTAAGATCAAAATTTCAATATACGGAAATTTTTTTCCAGACTATGTCATTAATCGAGCTTTAGAAAATCAGAAATTGCGCGATATAATTTTTGTACATTCGTCAGTGTCAAACCAGAAAGCAATTCAAATTGCTTGTCAATCTGACTTACTATTTATGACTTTACCTGCCCGCCCTAGTGATGCTGCACCCGGAGGACGTATATCTGCTAAAACATATGAATATTTAATGACAAATCGCCCCATTTTAGCGACTCTTTCGAAAGGTGAAAATTGGGATTATCTAGAAGGAAAACCTGGTGTATGGTTAGTTGAACCTACAGATGTGTTAGGGATCAAAAAAGTCTTGCAAGAATTGGTAGATAAAAAAAATTCTGGAGATTCATTAATTTTCGACAGAACTTCACTTCATTCGGAATTGAGTTATGAGTCTCGTGCTCAAGAGTTTAATCTGGTATTAACTAAAGTATTAAAATGACTAGAATGAATATTAACTTGAGTGAAAAAATTTATCATAGCTTGAGTTATCGAGCGATTTACAATTACTGTCTTTTTTTGAAGTCAGTAAAAACTCATTATACACCTAAAATTTCTTGGCAACCTATTGATTTAACCTTGCCTAGATTCGTTTCAATAGTTTATGATGCAGATGTTCCATTATTAGTCCGAAGCTTGCATCATTTAATGAAGCGTACAGACAAAAGTCCTCGGTTTTGGTTAGTTGGAGATTCAGACGCTGCTTATATTAAATTACAGTCCTGCCTAGGGGATTCATTGCCTAATGGTGTAGAACTATGGCACTGGCAAACTCTACTGCAAACACTAGACATATCTTATCAAAATTTTATTAAAACTTGGGAAGCATCAGGAAAATGGGGAGGATATTCTAGGCGTTTTGCTGTTACATTAGCAGCTAATTCATGTGCCGATATTCTAATGTTTGATGCTGATGTTTTATGGTATGGAAATTTTCCTTCTAGCTTAAAAAAACTAACACAAAAAGAATCTAACA
>JAAHGE010000841.1 GCA_010672635.1 Desertifilum sp. SIO1I2
TGTTTCTTGTTAGCCTTTTGTCCCGGTTTAATCTTCGGAGTTCTCAGAGTTCTAGAAAATGCTTTCAATATGCGTATCTTTCCCCTCTGGATTGATGTAGGGGTTGGAAGATATGCTGAAGACCTCGGCTTAAATCTCTACGGCTTAGGCTTGTGTACCCTTGGTTATCTCTTAGGTTCTTTCTTTAGTGCTGAGTAGAAAGTGCTGTAGCTTGCTTCTGCGTAGCAGTGTGCTGAGTGGGGGAAACAGTGCAAAGTTCCGAGTTCCGTAGCTTGCTTCCGCGCAGCGGTGTTCCGAGTGGGGAATAGAGTGCTGAGTTAATAGTTAGCAAGTTTTTCTATCTCTTCTTCCCCAACTCCCAACTCCCTTCTTCCCCCCATCCCCCCATCTCCCCACCTCCCCATCCTCGTAAGGGCGAATCTGTGTTAAATCTAATATCGATCCTTGCGTGGTGAAAAAAAGAGCGTGAAAGCACAGGTTTTTAGAGGCGTTAATCAACTCAGTTACGAAGAACTTCCGATTCCAGAACTGGCTGATGATGAAGTCTTAGTACAAGTGCGTGTCGTGGGCTTGTGCCAATCTGATATTAAGAAGATTCGCTATCCCCTATACGAACCCCCGCGCATTTTTGGTCATGAGACGGCTGGTGTGATTTCTGCTGTGGGAAAAGCGGTGCAAAACTGGCAAGTGGGACAGCGGGTGGTGGTGATGCACCATATTCCCTGTATGCATTGCGAATATTGTCTCAATGACAATTTTTCCATGTGCGAGACGTACAAAAATATCACGACGACGGCTGGCTTTGCACCTAGTGGTGGCGGGTTTGCAGAATATGTGAAGGTTCCTGGGCATATTGTCCGTCATGGTGGCTTAATTCCGATTCCCGATGGGGTGAGTTTTGAACAAGCCAGTTTTGTAGAACCGACCAATTGCTGCTTAAAGGCGGTGAAGAAGGCGCAAATTGGGCCGGGACAAACGGTGCTGGTGACGGGGGCCGGGCCGATTGGGCTAATGTTTATTATGTTAGTGCGCTATTTTGGGGGAAGAGCGATCGCAACAGATTTACTCCCCTCTCGGATTGAAAAGGCCCTCTCCGTGGGGGCGGAGGCGGCATTTGATGCGCGCGATCGCGATTTACCGGCTAAAATTCAGGCATTGACCCAAGGTTTAGGGGTGGATACAACGCTGTTGGCAGTGCCTAGCGATAAGGCGTTTTTCCAAGCGTTGGACTGCACGCGCAAGGGCGGTAAAATTCTGTTTTTTGCCGAGTTCCCGGATGAGGTAGAAATTCCGATTAATCCCAATATTCTCTATCGCCGGGAAATCGATTTGATGGGGAGTTACAGTTCTTCCTATCGACTGCAAGCCCTCTCGGCTGATATTGTATTTAACCAGCGGATTGATGTAGAAGCGCTGATTAGCGATCGCTACCCCCTCGGTCAACTGGCTGACGCGGTTGAAAAAGCCTGCGCCCCCACTGCTGAAACTTACAAGATTCTCATTTACCCTTCCTAATAAAATCACTTAAGTCCGCACCTGGGTAGGGATGCGGACTTGATGCGGTTCTAACAATAGCGAGACACATCTTCGCCGCAATCATCTGCCAGATAAGATAAGGCACGGAAGCGCAAGCCTACTAGTTGATCGTAAAGCGGATTGAGTTTGCACATCGCCGGAATATGTACCACTTTATGTCCAAATAGTTTTACATCTCGCTCAAAAGGGCATTGAGGCGGAATCAATTTGCACAAAAACCGGGCAACGCGCGGATCTCGCACGTCTAAACCATCTAGCCATTCGCGGGCGGGATGCAACAAGTCTGCGGCAGATTGAGATTGAGAGGGATGCAAGCCATTATCAGTTTCGGCTAAATGCCCGTCATAGGTGGAACGTAGGGCATTGAGAATTTCTGGATCGAAGCCTAATG
>JAAHGE010000842.1 GCA_010672635.1 Desertifilum sp. SIO1I2
CGTTTTTGCCGTGTGATCGTGATGCGGTTAGTGCTGACCGCCCTTGCGGCCGGCGGCAGCGGCGCGTTCGCGGTCATGCGCAAAATTGCCACCGCTTTCCTGACCGCCCTTGCGGCCGGCGGCGGTGAGAACGAGACTGTAGGGCATAATAATGTACTCAGACAGAAGAATTACAGAAAGTAAAGATTGGGGGTAGCCTATTAATCGCAGCTAACCCCCTGATTTCTATCCTCCAAAGTAAAACTGCATTCGTGCTGGAATTTGAATCTTTTCAGCAGTTCCTTCAAAATTATAGAAATCTCCACGCATCCGCACATTCCGAATCAAACTGACAGGTGGCATATTGATCGTGTCATAGCTAATCACCTGATGGGTAAACATCACATCCAGGGGATTTAGAGGATAAGGACAAGTGAACTCTTGATTTTGATTGCGCTTGGGCTTAGGTAATTCCACAACCTTGAGTTCAGCTTTACTCGCCCACTTTCCTAAACGAACCCACTTGGGCAGCTTTAACTCTTTTTCAGAAATAATAAAAAATTCAAACTGACTTTCGGGTGCAATTTCCTTCGTTCGCCCAAAGCCCGGAATGTTTTTCTGAGTTTTCTCCATCTCAACATGGTAGTTATTGTTGGCATACTTCCAAGTATTAAGAGTAGAAGAATGAAAGAGCGATCGCGCAGGCGTCACGTAAATATTCTGCTGATTCAAAGGCGTTAAATGCACCTTGTATTTAGGAATTTGTTCGGGACAGAAATAGCAATAGGAATCTTCTAAAGCAACAGTTGTTCCATGAACTTCACTATCTACTAATCCTAGGGCATAACAGAGGGCATAGTTATGAATAGCCGCTTCTGTTTCATACAATCGTCCAATCTCGCGAGTTGCATAGTACAAACTGTCATGCAACTCTAGCTGACAGCGATAGATAGCAATCATAAAAGTTATTCCGCTGAAGTTGCGGCTCCTTTCTTACTGCCCTTTTTGCTTTTTTCAGAAGTCGTCTTTAAAATATACTTCTGGGCATATTGAGTTGATTCTACATTGGCTTGATTCAACAATTCTCTAAGCTGAGTTTCGTTGCTGGTAATTGTTTTAACTTCGGTCAAAAGAGAGGTTAAAGAATCACCGATAAAATCAGTATGGGGGATGCACTCTTCAGCCATAAGTACAGAAATAGCTTCTTGAGCAGCACTTAAAACATCATCTTCATTTAAAGGATCGGGCGCTTGAATTTGACCTCTATCCGCCATCAGGTCATAAACTTTTTGCGTCCAACGCAGATTGCTAACAATTTCGCCATCTGCGAAAATGACACCGACTAGTTCATTCCGAACGCGTCCTGTTCGAGTTGTTTGTGCGCCATAATGCCGAGTTCTCAGTATATTATTGAAAACATACAAAAAACCGGCTTCAGTTGGATCTTTTAGCGTTACAATACTCGGAAAAAATACTTGTGGTAGAATGTGATCTTGACTGTTGATTCGGCTTGTTACCTCTCCTTGACGGCTCATGGTGCCATTTTCAAAAGGAGCATTGAGAGTAAAGTTTAAGTGAGAATCGTCAAAAGGGGTAATAGAATAGGCTGTGTCTACTACAACTTTTGATTTTTCAGAACCAGAGTCCCCAATTGCAAAGCCATAAAGAACGCAGTCAGGTGTTGTCTTACTAAAATCAACATTATAATCGCACTTTTCCCAATCTCCGATTTGATAATTCCGCAGCAATTCTCGTCCTGTAAGTCTTTCAGGAGTTGATTGTTTGCGTTTAAACATGGCTAGACGGCTAATCGTTTCGCGATGATTGATTCCAGCCCGAACTCTTGCTTTATTGAGTTCGCCATCCGTTTGAAATAAGGGATAAGATTCAGTCACTCGAATCGTAACAAAGTGAGCATATTTGCCCATCGGTTTAGCTG
>JAAHGE010000843.1 GCA_010672635.1 Desertifilum sp. SIO1I2
TAGCCTCTGGTTTACCTCGATAACGCCGCCACCTCTCAAAAACCCCTTGCCGTTCTCAATACCCTCAAAGCCTATTATGAAGGGTACAACTCCAACGTGCATCGCGGCGTTCATACCCTCAGCGCCAAAGCCACCGACGCCTATGAAGGCGCAAGAGATAAGGTAGCGGAGTTTGTCAACGCCCTATCGCGTCAAGAGATTGTCTTTACCCGCAACGCCAGCGAAGCCATCAACCTAGTCGCCTACAGTTGGGGAAATCAAAATATCCAAGCCGGAGATGAAATCATTCTCTCGGTGATGGAACACCACAGCAACCTGATTCCCTGGCAACTTCTGGCACAGCGTACCGGGGCGGTGCTAAAGTTTGTGGAACTGACGGAAACCCAGGAATTTGACTTAGAACAGTTCAAAACCCTGCTTGGCGATAAAACCAAGCTCGTGGCTGTCGTTCATGTTTCCAATACCCTAGGGTGCATTAACCCGGTTGAGGAAATTTGCCGCTTGGCGCATCACCAGGGCGCAAAGGTTTTAATTGATGCCTGTCAAAGCATCCCGCACATGAAAGTAGATGTACAAGCCATCGACTGCGACTGGTTAGTGGCTTCGGGGCATAAAATGTGCGCGCCGACGGGGATTGGCTTTTTATACGGTAAACTCGACTTACTGCGGGCAATGCCTCCCTTTTTAGGCGGTGGCGAGATGATTGCCGATGTCTATTTCGACCATTCCACCTACGCAGACTTGCCCCATAAGTTTGAAGCGGGGACGCCAGCCATTGCTGAGGCGATCGCGATCGGTGCTGCTGCCGATTATCTCACAAATATCGGCATGGACAAAATCCACGCCTACGAAGTCGAGCTAACTGCCTATCTATTCGAGCAGTTGCGCCAAATTCCCGAACTGAAAATCTATGGCCCCCAACCGGATGAAAACGGTGAAGGGAGAGCCGCACTAGCCTCATTTACCGCAGGCGACGTACACCCCCACGACCTATCCACCATCTTAGACCAAGCTGGGGTCGCCATCCGCGCCGGCCATCACTGCACGCAACCCCTACACCGTCACCTGGGCGCGCAGTCAACCGCTAGAGCCAGTCTCTATTTCTACAATACCCGCGAAGAGATTGATATCTTTATCGCCTCTCTCAAAGAAGCGGTAGAATTCTTCGGCAGTATCTTCGGATAATCGTACAGGAGAGTGGATAGTCAAGCGATCTATCCACTCTCAGTAAAAGATTTGTTTGACAAAAGTATCTGGTGTTTTTTTCTGACCAGCCAATCATAAGTCAGACTCAAATAACCAAGATTCAAATCAGTTTCCCTCTACTTTTAGCCCCATATCGAACATTAGAGCGATTCTTACAAAATCAAGTTTAGGGATTGAAACAGCAAAGACTTTGAGAAACTCGATCGAGCAAGCGATCGCCCTCAACTCACTCCCTGCAATTCCTAGAAAAAAGGGAACCCAAAAAACTTAGAACTTCTCAAGCGCGCTGTCGCAAAAGCTGCTGCCATCTAACCTTCAGCGCCACATAGAGAGGAAATTGAAAATGCTCCAAAACCAGCCAACTCACAAAGCTTAAGTGAGAGAAAAACGCGAGCACTGTCCACACAACCGGGAACCAGTAAGCCGAACAAATTCCGCCACTTTGGAGCAAATCCCAAGGTGAGAGATTCGTGCAATAGCTGTTTGGCATAGGGGGGAACGTATGAGACGCTAACCCAATTAACGTGGGGGGTAAGAAAACTAGCGCAATAGCCACTAGCCAAATTTCCCAGGTTAAATCTAGATCTTCGCGACGATGGGTTGCTTTCCAGGTTTTACCCGTCCATCGCCAAGAGAGCGGTTGGGAACCATCAACCACCTGAACTCTTTGTTTATCGAGATCGGCGGTAAAAATGTGGCGGCAAAA
>JAAHGE010000844.1 GCA_010672635.1 Desertifilum sp. SIO1I2
TTGGCGACAAGATTAATGGAAGCATCCTCGCGAATAGCAGTGTGGGGACACCCTCCCGTTTCTACCCCCAAAATGCGATCGCTCTCTAGAGCTTGCGATCGCACTAAAAATTGAGCGTCTTCCTGAGTATAGATATCATTCGTCACCACCGCAATCGAATAGCGATCGCGCATCGCCTTACACAATGCATCGACTAACGCCGTTTTTCCCGAACCCACAGGTCCAGCAACACCAACTCGAAGGGGACTCATACTCTGTTAAACTAGCTTCTAAATAACCGAGTATACTGGGTTTCGTGTGCCATACTCGCCAAGCTTAACCCCCAACTAGAGCTACTCAACTCCTCATCGGCGAGTGTCAGAATTTCTGGGATGACTCTGAGTAGGGTTGGATGTAAGTTTAACAGCAATTGCTGTCCCGCCGTTTGTCCGAGGGGAATCAGCTTAACACCCGCCGTCATCAAATTCGTTGCCCAACTCTGAAGATAGGCCACAATAGCAGCATCAGGGGGAATTTCCCAATAACCCGCCGCAATCCCATAGGCAATAGAATAATTACAATCCGTCTTGCAGGCCTGGAAAAGATCGGCAATTTGGGGTTGAATATTCATTAATAGACGAGAGAGCGATCGCCCCATCTGCCAACTCGCTGCACGTAACTCTGAGGTTTCCTTCGTCGCCGTACTCCAAGCATTCCAGTAATCTAAAGCTTGGCGATCGCCCTTAATTGTCGCATGAATTGCCCGTAGCGCGATCGCAGCTTCTAAACGTACTGAACCATAAGATAAACTCTGTTCCATCCACTCCTGCAAGTGGCTTTCATTGCAGATAACCCCTTGTTCGACTAATATCTCTAATCCCTCAGAATAACTATAAGCCCCAATCGGTAATGCCGGACTCGCCAGTTGTAGCAGGTAGAGGAGTTTGTCGGAGTTCATAGGGAGATGGGGGTAAAGAGGATGGGGGGATGGGGAGATGGGGGGAAACTTCAGACTCAGCACATTGCTTCGCAGAAGCTAGCGCAACAGCACTTTCTACTCAGCACTCAGAAACCCACTCAGCACACTGCTACGCAGAAGCTAAAGCAACAGCACTTAGAGAAGCACTCAGAGAGTTGGGAACAGAATCTTTTAGGCGGATAGTACGTCAAATTATCAGTATGGAGCAAGAGGGGCGAAAAGTGTGAAGACTTGCAAATCGTCACAGGTGCAAAACCCTCTCGTTTGAGACAGTGGAAGTAAGGTTATGAAGAAATGGTTGTTTGTGGTTGGTTTAAATAGCGCACTATTGATTGGGGGTTGTGTCGCATCATCGGAGTCTAGTACCCCGCAAAGTCATGTTTTTAATCCCAGTCAGGTAGAAACAGGCGATCGCATTTTAGGCCTAGAAGTGACTTCCGTAGATGTTTCTCCTTACCTGGAAGGCTACACCGGAACCGCGAAATTTAAAGGCGAAGTCACGCTTAGCGGTAAGTTTGTCGCCAACGATAGTCATTTTGAAGGCGCTACAGGCGTTCCCTGCTTCTACGTGGATGAAACCTCAGCCACGCAACTTCCCCGCTTTGTCGGTGACGAACGCATTTCTTGGTTCTGTTTTGATAACCCCGAAGTTGCTAAAACGGCTTTTAGCGAAAACAACCTAGTTCAAGAGAACGCGAAAATCGTTATCGACAACTATCAAATCGTCTACGCTCCCTCGGATGTTGTCAACCAGGCCACTTTTAAGCGGATCGTAGAGTAGAGGATGGGGAGATGGGGAGATGGGGAGATGGGGAGATGGGGGGATGGGGGGATGGGGGGATGGGGAGATGGAAGGATGGTAGGTTTGCTTACACCTTCCATCAATTGTGTTACCCGCCAGGGAATGAAGTCCACAGGCTTTTAGCTAAAGTCATTTGAAACGACTAAAAAC
>JAAHGE010000845.1 GCA_010672635.1 Desertifilum sp. SIO1I2
TCCTTCCTCAGAAACTCAAAACTTCTCAATAGTCTTTAAGGTGCTGGTAGCCGATTGAGTCAAGCAAGACCCAGAACAGGTTTAGGACAATGGGCCTATCGCCTATTGGCTGCGTTTTTACTAGGCGGACAAGTCTTCTTTCACTTGCTTTCCGGTAAGATTCACCGTCGCAATACGTTTGAGCAGATGATGGTCGTCGGACCCTCCTCTTTAGGAATTGCCTTAGTGACGGCGGGATTTGTAGGGATGGTCTTTACTATTCAGGTGGCGCGGGAGTTTATTAATTTTGGCGCAAAAGCTGCTGTCGGCGGGGTTTTAGGGCTAGCCCTAGCACGCGAACTCGCTCCTGTCCTCACGGCGGTTGTAGTTGCTGGCAGAGTCGGTTCGGCGTTTGCGGCAGAAATTGGCACAATGCGCGTGACTGAGCAAATCGATGCCCTTTACATGCTCAAAACCGATCCGATCGATTACTTAGTGATTCCGAGAGTGCTAGCCTGCTGCTTAATGCTCCCGCTCCTAACGATTTTATGTTTCCTGGCGGGTATGACCGGGGGGTTATTAATCGCCCAGAGTTTTTATGATATTTCCTCTAGCCTGTTTCTTAGCTCCGTGCAGAACTTCCTCGGCGGGTGGGATATCGTCAGCGCTGCAATTAAGGCGGCGGTATTTGGCGGATTAATTGCCGTCATTGGCTGTAGTTGGGGACTCACCACCACCGGGGGCGCTAAAGGGGTGGGACAATCAACCACAACGGCAGTTGTCACCTCATTATTGGCAATTTTTATTTCCAACTTCTTCTTATCTTGGCTGATGTTCCAAGGGTTGGGAGCGGCTGTCCTCCAGGCATTTTAGCGAATTCACTGCCACTATATTGCTTTTCGTTCTTTCTGTAATGGCGATGCAGAGATTTACGAGAGGGATCGCATCAGGTGAATTTAACGAATAGTGAGGGGGCAGATACAGCACTGGCTTATTCCCCGGAGGGTTGGCGCATTGTTTTTTCTCTCACCACACTGGGAATGAGGATGGATCGAATCAGATTCATTTAACCAATAACCGAGGAAGCGATCGCGAAATCATTAGCGTCTGTCCAAAGTCGAGCAACTTTTAGCCAGTGGCTTTTTTCTGTCAATGGTTAGATGTAATTTGATCGATAAATTTATAATGTGAAACTCAAGGGCTAATAATCATAATTTTGTGAAGGGGGAGGTAGATAGATGATATGAGTTTGTAACAATCTTTACTCGAAACCCGTATTGAGGCATAGGCTTGCCGCTTTACAACCCCACACAGAGTGCGATCGCAGCAGATTGCCTCCCTTTGTGAGTTTCATTAACTAGCAATTATTACTATTACATTTAACTTTGGGCAATTTGAAGAGATTATCAAAAATCCTTTTTTTGCCAGCACCTTTAGCCTATATTATTCCAAGTTTATTACTATTCATTCATTTCTTTTTTGTTTAGAGGATTATCTGATGAAATCAAAAATCTTAAGTCTCCCAAAAGCACTGTCATTTGCTTTGGTTCTCTTGCTATTTCCTTTAGCATCATGCCAAGTAGAGCAAGAAAGAGAGGGTCAACTCCCTGATGTTGATGTGAGTGTAGAACCTGGACAATTGCCGCAGTACGATATTCAAGGACCCGATGTAAATGTCGGAGTTACAGAACGTACAGTTACAGTGCCTAAAGTCATCGTCATTCAAGAGGAGGAAACTGTAGAAGTTCCTTATATTGATGTTGATGTGCCTGGGGCAGATCGAGAAGAACGTACTATTACGGCTGAAGTTGAGGTTCCTTCCGGTGGGTACAACCTAGAGATTCAGAACATCTATGCCATTAACAATGAGTTATGGGTGATTTCCCGTCTTGAAGAAACGAATCCCAATGCGCCGCAAGCTATAAC
>JAAHGE010000846.1 GCA_010672635.1 Desertifilum sp. SIO1I2
TGTGTTATTGATGGAAGCCTTTGGTTTAAGCGCACAGATCCGGCGAGAGTACCACATACCCCTGTTTGGCTATTCGCGTTGCGATCTCTCGGATATGTGCGCTTAAACCAAAGGCTTCCATCAATAACACAACCGCAGGCTGGCGTTTGGGCTGCGACGATCGACACAGGAAGGCTGGCATTTGTCCATCGGGTGTGGAAACCAGAATGTCTGTTTGTTCGATTTGCATGGTGTTTTCCTCCCCTTTCTAGCAGGTCTATGTAGTGCAATATTGACACTTGTAGTACGTGGCATTATTCTAGAGAAAGATGGGCGTTTGGCAGAACGATGATGCACCGGACTTTTAATCTGGATGAAGTAGGTTTGACTCCTACAGCGCCCCCCAATCTTAAGCCCCTGTAAGTTGGTAGAGGTTTTTGATGAATCCAACGACACCAGAAGCCGCGATCGCCATTCAGCAAGAACTCCGCAAACAGGTGGTAATGGCAGACGACTTTAAGCCACTGCAAACCGTTGCTGGAGTAGATGTTGGGTTTGAAGAAGGCGATCGCATTGCGTGTGGGGCGATCGCCGTTCTGCGGTATCCCTCCCTACAAATGCAAGAATCCCTCGTTATCCGTCGCCCAACGCCATTCTCCTATATTCCGGGGTTGCTAGCGTTTCGGGAAGTCCCCGTCATCCTAGAAGCGCTGGCTAGCCTGAAAAGCCCACCGGATCTCCTGCTGTGCGATGGTAATGGCTACATCCATCCTCGTCGCTGCGGGTTTGCTTGTCATCTGGGGGTTGTCAGCGGTTTACCCGCCATTGGTGTTGCCAAAACTCCCTATATTGGAAAGCACGAACCGCCAGGGGCAGAACGCGGTGCATGGCAACCCATTTATGATGCAGGGGAGATTGTTGGGGCGGTTGTTCGCACCCAGATAAACGTTAAACCCCTGTATGTCTCGATTGGACATCGTATTAGTTTAGAAACGGCGATTGAGATTGTCCTGAAATGCGCGCCGAAATACCGCCTCCCGGAAACAACGCGTCAGGCGGATCGGCTTTCTAAAGGACGGAGAACGCCAGTCTCTTTGCAACCTTGAGTGAGAGCGATCGCCATGAGTGAAAGCAAAAACGCGCATTGGGTCAAAATCAGCAAATACCTCAGCAAGCATCTGCGCCATACACCAGAACGCTTAGGACTCACCCTCGCCCCTGGCGGTTGGGTAGAAGTTGAGACGCTACTCTGTGCCTGTGCAAGCCATCAATTCCCCATCTCCCGCGCCGAATTAGAGACAGTGGTGGCGACTAGCGACAAGCAACGCTTCGCCTTTGACGAAACAAAAACCCGCATTCGCGCTAACCAGGGGCATAGCGTGGCTGTAGATTTGCAACTCGAACCCCGAACCCCTCCAGAGGGGCTTTACCACGGCACGGGCGCGAAATCAGTCTCCGCCATTTTGCAATCTGGACTGCTCAAAATGAGCCGCCACCACGTCCATTTATCTGAAAATGTCGAAACTGCCCAAAAGGTGGGAATGCGTCACGGTCAGCCTGTAATCTTGGCTATTGATACGGTTGCCATGCAGGAAGCTGGGTTTTCGTTCTATCGTTCGGATAATGGTGTTTGGCTAGTTGATGAGGTTCCACCCCAGTATCTTAGGGTGCTGAGTGGGGAAGGGGATAGGGGAAGTTAGTTCCGAGTTCCGAGTAGGGAAGGGGATAGGGGAAGTTAGTTCCGAGTTCCGAGTAGGGAAGGGGATGGGGGGAAGGGGGGAAAGGAGTGTACTCAGGGGAGTAGATGATGGAGTTATGTCGCTTTGAGGATATTGGGAAATTTTGCCAGGAGGCGCAGGGGTATTTGCTGGAGGATGAGGCAGAACATAACCTGTTGTTAGGGATATCGCACGCCTTGTT
>JAAHGE010000847.1 GCA_010672635.1 Desertifilum sp. SIO1I2
TCCCTTGTCATAAATATGGGGAGGGCGTTCTTGTTGAATTTCAGCGAGACTAGCAGTTAAAGCCATTTCTGCTCGTTTTTGCTCGGTAATATTTCGCACGCACCACAATAGGCGATCGCCTTCGTTCAGGGATTCGCCCAAAGGTGCCACTGTCACTGCTGTGTAGTGCGTTTCCCCCAGGCGATCGCGAAAGCGCAGTTGCCATTCTTGCTTGTGCGATCGCCGATGAATTCGGGACGTTTCTAAGTAGAAGGTACTGCGATCTTCCGGATGGATAAACAAGCTCAACATCTTTCCGGGCAAAAACTGCTGTTGGATGTTAAGCAGTTGAGCGGCTGCGGAATTGGCTTCTTCAATTTTTCCACTCGCAGAGGTAATCAAGTAGGCTTCTGGCATCAGTTCAAAAACTGCCCTATACCGTTGATTCGCAGATCTGAGTTCGTCATAAACTCGCTCTAGTTCTGAGTTTTGATGAAGAATTTGCTCGTAGGCGACCTGTAACTCTTCTGATGCAAAACTTAATTCCTTAAAGGCATCTGAAGCTAAATAACTTGGAATACTAGGGAGGGTAGTGGCTTTATTGAATAGTTCTGTTAAGCGACCGTTCAATGCCGTTAATTGGGAGCTAAATCCATTTTTTTTCATAAGTTTATAAACGACGGGGTTCTAGAAACATTTGTTTTACCTGATTCGTCTACAGAATTGCTTGTGAAGCGATGAGCCTATCACTGGCAATGCGGCAAGAATCAAATCTTATATCTACCTTTCTAATCAGGTTGCATTGAATTCAATTGAGGGGTGACAGAATTATTTTAGAGTAATTCAAAAAGGGTGAGCATTGTCTTTGTTCAGCTTCAGATAATTGTTTATAGGTTACTTATATTGCTAAGTTTTCTTCTATGCCCTAGGTAACAAGTGGGTTGCAAGCTCAGTGTATCAGAGTTTGCAAAGACCGAAACCAGACTCTTATTTTTAAGTTTTAAAGTAGCTTAAAAAACTAGAATTTATATTTAGGAAAATTAAAATATCCGCCTTAAGAGAGGCATAAATATCTACCATTAGATAGATGCGTATCTTTCAATCGCGATCGATGGCTTGATTGCAAGGCTGAATCTCCGCGTTATTGAGCATTACAAGAAAATTGCATAAATTTTGTACAGCTCTCTCTGTCTTTAGATAGAGACAAGTGCTTCTATCAAAGAGATCCGATAGCGGGTATAACTAAAGCCAATATTAATTTTCTTGAAAGCTGCCGAGTTTTGAGCCAAACTGGGAAGCAAGCTCGATCTGATGGCGTTCGGCTGCCTGAGCGCGGTCAAGAGCAGCATCGGTTTCGCAACTTCCTTCCCCTCTTTCTGGGGCGATGAGAGTCAGAGAATGTTCTACCTTTGGATTGAGGAACGCTCTAGCCGCAGATTGTGTAGGAAACTGCGATCGCCTTCTGTTCCCATTGAGGAAAAATTTGCAGCACAAAAAGCCTGCACAAGCAGGCTGGTTTTGGTGGAAAGACTCAGAAAAACGCGCAGCTTGGAAAACGCGTTTTAGCCAACCACGTCGTCTTTAAGACCTTGAATTTTGTTGGCTAACTCTTGGCGGGTGGAAGCAAGGCGCAGGTAGCGGTAAACAAACCAAGCCGAGTAGCCAATTCCCACTAACTCAAAGAACGGAGCCAGTAAAGGAATATCATTAATGGCATCAACAACGGCCCCTGTGACATACACAGTAATCCCGGCTGAGAGGATTAATGCCACAATTGTCAGGGGACGCTGATACGCACCGAAGCGACGGTGGCATAGCTGTTGAGGCCGGTGCGACGGGTGACGTCGACGAAGACCATGGCGCCGGTCTGATCGTAGGCGTCGGTGATCTCGTTGTAGACGCCGGCGCCGAACGACA
>JAAHGE010000848.1 GCA_010672635.1 Desertifilum sp. SIO1I2
TCGATCGCAACGCCAATTCAAAATCTAACTCATGTAGCGCGGCGGGTAACTCAGGAGTCGAATTTTGAACTTCAAGCTGAGGTGAAAACGCAGGATGAAGTAGGTGTTTTGGCGGTTTCGTTGAATCAATTAATTCAGCGCGTCAATACTTTACTAAAGGAGCAAAAAGCCGAACAAGCAACGCGCCTTTTAGAAAATGAGAAAATGTCTAGCTTAGGGCAAATGCTAGCAGGAGTTGCCCATGAAATTAATAATCCAGTGAACTTTATCTATGGCAATTTAATTCATGCCGATGAGTATATTAGAGACTTGCTAGAGATTTTAGAGCTTTATCAAGAGAAGATTCTCGATCCGCCTTCAGAAATTCGCGATCGTGCTGAGGAATTAGAAATTGAATACTTAATCGAAGATTTGCCTAATTTAGTCAATTCTATGCAAGTAGGAGCCGATCGCGTTCGACAAATTGTCCTCAGTCTCAAGAACTTTTCTCGTCTAGATGACACTGAACCCCATCCAGTAAACGTACAGGAATGTATAGAAAGCACATTGCTGATTTTGAATAACCGAATTAAAAAAGGCATTCAAATTTCTTGTCAGTATGGTAATATTCCCCCAATTCCAGGCTATACGGGATTGCTCTATCAAGTTTTTATGAATATTATTACTAATGCCATTGATGCTTTACTAGAAATTCCAGAATCGCGAGACAAACAAATCAAAATCACCACAGAATGCCAGCAACCCGAATGGTTAGTTATCCGAATTGCCGATAATGGTATGGGTATTTCTCCAGAAAATCAAGCTAAAATTTATGATGCATTTTTTACCACTAAACCTAGAGGTGTAGGAACGGGTTTAGGGTTAGCAATTAGCTATCAAATTATTGTTGAAAAACACAATGGTAAGCTTACTTGTGACTCTCAAGTTGATAAAGGAACAGAGTTTACCATTTTTCTGCCATTGCATCCGACGGCTGAAGATGCTTCTTCCGCGACTCCAGCAAACTGTTCAACCTGTTGATTGAGGGGCAAGGGAGGTTAAAATATTTTGACAGCGCTTGATATAAAGCTTGGCAATTGTATCTTCAGGAGTTTGGGCGATCGCCAATTGAAAATAGTTGAGTGCTAGGCTAGGATTATGCTGTTGCCAAGCCTCTATTCCGTTTTGAAAGACTAAACGCGATCGCACTTTTCCCGCTTCAATGGGATAGGCTTGAGATCCAAGAATCTCATAAAGTTCAATACCTTTTTGTTTACCGCGCGGTGCTAAGCTATCGATCCAGCGGTAAAGAAATTGGTTGCTAGGCTCTTGCAAGTTAAGAAATGATTGCTGGGAATGGATACGCTCAATTGTTGTTGCACTAGCTAAAGCAATACAACCATAAAAATCAATTAAACTTTCAATTCGGGAAGCTGTATGAATCAGATCGTCGATTGCAAATGCATCTAGACGATTTTCAAAGGAAAAGAAGCTCTTCCTCCTCCATCCTGTATGAACTCCTATTCCAATAGGCGTTAATTTGAGAGAAAAATTCGAGTGGATTTGATAAAATTCTTGGAGATAATGACGAAGCATAATTGCAGCTTTCATGGCATCTATTGCATGAAAATTGCATCGCTTAAACGTCACCAAGATTTGCTCTCCCGAAACGTGATGAATAGAACCATGCTGTTCAATCCAGATTTGATGAAGTTGTGCAAATAAACGATTCAATGCTTGAAAGGATTCTGGTGTGGTGCAAGCTTCAAAAAGACCCATCAAATTGCGAAAATCGCATAATAAAATAGTTAGTTCTTCAGTAGTATGGTTTTCCAATTTAAATCAATTTACTCCCTGACTTTAAATGCCGATAACCAAGCGAGCGCTATCGACGCGAATAACGCCTATTGGAATAGG
>JAAHGE010000849.1 GCA_010672635.1 Desertifilum sp. SIO1I2
TTGGGAACTTCAGTGGGATCTAAAGCGATTACTCTAAGGCAGGCGATCGCGATCGCAGGTATTCTAGAGTTTACCGGGGCAGTTTTATTCGGCAAAGAAGTCTCTAAAACGCTTGCCACCGAGATAACAGAACCCCATCTGTTCGCCGCACAGCCGCAAGTGTTGCTCGTTGGCATGATTGCGGTTTTGCTCAGTTGCGGGATTTGGTTGCAGATTGCCACCTCCTTTGGTTTTCCGGTTGCGTCTTCTCAGGCGGTGGTGGGGGCGATCGCGGGATTTAGCTTGGTCGCCGTTGGCTCGCAAGCGGTAGACTGGTCTTCTCTAGGGCTGATTTCCCTAACGTGGATTGTAACTCCGGCGATTAGTGGAGGATTGGCGGCTCTATTTTATCGGGTGGTTCGCGCTTCAATTCTCGATAGCGATCGCCCCTTGCAACAACTGGCAGAATGGATACCCTGGCTGAGTGTAATTTTATTTGGTTTGTTTGGGGCGATCGTTCTCCCCTCTATTTTTCCCCAATCGTCCCTCGCCGGATTGCCGATTCATGATTTTCAGTTAGCAACGGTGGCGATCGCAACTCTGACTCTAACAACCCTTGGCTGGCGATCTCTACCCGCAGCACCAGAGGAGTCCATCGCCCATCAGCAAAAGCTTGTCGATCGACAAATGGCCCGGTTTCAAGTTCTGAGTGCCTGCTTTGTCGCCTTTGCACATGGTTCTAATGATGTGGGAAATGCGATCGCGCCATTAGCCGCGATTACCTACATTCAACGTACAGGGAGCGTTCCGGGTGGTGGTTTTGAGGTTCCCTTGTGGATTTTGCTCCTCGGCGGGGTGGGCATTGTCGCGGGTTTAGCGTTGTGGGGAAAAAATGTGATTACCACCATTGGAGAAAATATTACACCGCTGCAACCAAGCGGCGGCTTTTGTGCGGAACTCGCTACAGCAACAACGATTTTACTCGCTTCGCGCGTGGGTTTGCCCGTTTCAACCTCTCACGCCTTAGTGGGTGCCGTGGTGGGGATTGGTTTAGTGCAACGCCATTTAGATCGAACGCCCTTAAGCTTGCAAACCTTGAAAGGGATTGGTTTAGCGTGGATCGTTACGATTCCGATCGCGGCGGGCTTGGGGGCGGCAATTTTTGCGATCGCGCAATTGTTCCTCTAAAGTTGTACAAATTTTCGATGATTCACCGATAGGTCAGAGCAATTTAGCTAAATTTTCCATTAAGATTTCTCACCGGCTGTATGGCATAACTCCTCTTGACGATTAATTCGATTACGATATTCTCGTAGCAATCGGTTGCCCGATCGATCCTTTTGGGACATCTCGGCTCGGCGCGATCGTTGAATGATTCCCTTTGTGTTTCCTGACGGTTGACCCGGCGGTTTTAGGATTCCTAGCGTACAGGTCACATCTGCTGTTGTTGCCCAATCAAAGCGATCGCGATTCCACTCACTCTCAACGATGAAGCGAGTTAACGACTTGCAACTTTCGCTTCTCTCTCCAGAGTGAATTTGTACAATACTAGGAATACCTCGCAAGGTTAGGTCGATCTCCTTGCCGATTAAAAGATCGACTCCTCCCTAGATAAGGGATGGATATCTACCCGTAGTCTTTGGCGCGAACGCGAATGGGACAAGTGGACAACTTACCAGAAAATCCTGGGGTGGAGGACGCGAAAACTGCCCAAGACCTGTTAAGCAGGTTAACGCAGGAACTCGAAAGTCTACAGCAAAATTTGATGGTTCAGATGAATCAGGACCTCAAACGGCTACAGACTGAGAAATCTCGTCTAGAGGAGGAAATTGAGGAGCTGCAAGCACGAGCGCAGCACCTAAAATCTCAGCAACTAGACTCTATTTTCCTGTCATCCAATCATCATCAAC
>JAAHGE010000085.1 GCA_010672635.1 Desertifilum sp. SIO1I2
TCTCTCAGGGCAGCATAACCCGATGGGCGACGTTTGAGGATTTCTGCTTGATATTCTTGAGCTTTCTTGAGTTCGGTTATCCAAAACCGGACGGTGGCGATGTAGGGTTCGTGGCTGTATTGCTCAAAAAACATCCACTGTAATACTTTAGCCCGCAGCAGGCGATCGCGCGGATAAAAGGGCGTTCCTTCGCTAAAATACACTAATATGGCGTTAGATTCGGCGAGGGATTCCCCAGACTCTAATTCTATTAGGGGAACGCGACCGTTGGGATTTTTTTGCAGGAACTCTGGGGTGCGGCTTTCCTGGTTGAGAATGTTAATCTCAATGCGCTGAAATGGAATTTGCAGTTGGGTGAGTAATAGGCGGACTTTATAGCCGTTCCCGGAAGGCAGGAAATCATAAAGTTTAAGCATTTTTTGAAACCGGTTGGACAGAAGCCTTTCTTGGATTAGCACCTACTCTAAAGGCAGAACGGGGATAGGAGAAATTGGAATTTTAATAAAGAACTCAGCGCCTTGACCCGGTTCAGAAAAACATTCTAAGCTACCGCCATGTCTTTCAACAACCACTTGATAGCTAATTGATAGGCCCAGTCCGGTGCCTTTACCAACCGATTTGGTGGTAAAAAAGGGATCGAATAAACGCTTTTTAATCGAGTCTGGAATGCCAATACCATTATCAGCAATCCGAATCAGAATGGTATCGAGGGGCATTTCAATATCAGGATTGGGATGGCTGCTAATGGGTTGGGTATAAATCCAAATGGTTGGTGTTGTATCGGATCTAAAGTAGTCTTGGCGATAGGCTTCTTCTAGCGCATCAATGGCATTGCTGAGAATATTCATGAAGACTTGATTGAGTTGACCGGCATAGCATTCAACAGCAGGTAAGTCGCTATATTTTTTAATAACTTGGATGGCAAACGGGCTGGTTTTAGACGTTAGGCGATGTTGTAAAATGGATAAGGTGTTGTCAATGCCTTCGTTGAGATTGACGTGCTTTTTTTCGGCTTCGTCTAACCGGGAAAATTTTCGTAAGGAGAGAACAATTTGACTAATTCGTTCTGCTCCAACGCGCATGGAATCTAAAATCCGGGGAAGGTCTTCCTGAATGAATTCTAAGTCAATCGATTGGGCTTTGAGAGTAATTTCTGAAGCGGGATTGGGATAGTTTTGCATATACAGGGTTAACAATTCAATCAGGTCTTCAATATAGTTACTGGCGTGTAAGAGATTGCCATTAATGAAGTTGACGGGATTGTTAATTTCATGGGCGATACCAGCTACCATTTGCCCCAAACTTGACATTTTTTCGGTTTGAACTAGTTGGGCTTGGGTTTGTTGCAGTTTGTGGAGTGCTTGTTTGAGTTCCTGAGCTTGGGCTTGGGCGCGGAGGGCATCTGTGCGAGTTAGGGCATACAATTCAGCTTGTTCAATAGCTAAGGTTAATTGATCGGTAACGGCTTGTAATAAATCGACTTCGCGATCGCTCCAAGGTCTGGGGCCGCTAAAATGAATGCACGCAATTGCCCCCAGTTGTCCGGAACGGGTTTGTAGGGGTAATAGGAGTTGAGCCGTAATCCCTTGGGAAAGCAATCCGACTTCGCAGGCTTGTGAAGAACAATTTTTAAAAACCGATAGGTCGTCAAGTTGCCAACTCTCTAGGTTTTGAATTTTCTCAACCATCTGTTCTAGGTTGGGCAAGTGATAGTCTCCCAACCAACAGGGAAGGTTGGCGTCGCTCGACTCGTGCGTAATGGTTAGCGTTGGCGATCGCAAATCAGGCCAGCACCACAGGAAATGACAGCGGTCAATCTTTAACAAGCTGCGAATTTCTTGAACCGCCGTGTTGAGAATCGTATTGAGGTCTAGGGAATTGCGAATTTGGTTGGCTAGCCGAAATAATAAACCTTCTCGCCGCGAGAGTAGGGCTTCTCTGGCCCACCAGCGGTCGATGGCAACCGCGATCGCATTAGCAATCCAAGACAAGGTATGATGAACGGCATCCGTAAACCCCTCCTGTTCTGCAATCCCTAAAATTCCAATTAAACGTTCGTCCACAATTAACGGATATGCCGGAAATTCAGAAGCCAATATTCCCTCCGACCCAATTGCGGGACATTCCCCAGCCCATTCGCCCATAACAGCTTGCAATTGTGGCGGTTGGGTCGGCGAAGAAAACGTCCAAATTTTGACCCCCTTGGCATTTAAATAAACCACCAGGGTGCGGGTACATTCTTGCAGAATCGTCCCTAAATTTCCTCCTTGTCCCAAAATTGCGCCCACTTTTGCACAGAGGGTCGCTAGGCGCGATCGCTCTAGCAAAGCTGCATTAGTTTGCTTGCGATCGGTAACATCCATTAACCAACCATCCCAGACAATACTGCCATCGGCTTGTAATTCCGGACGCGAAGCCCCTTGCACCCATTTCACTTTTCCTGATGGGGTAATGCATCGACCTTCCCACTTCCAAAGGTGTAGTGTTTGAGCCGAAAGAACGATTGATTCTTCCAATTCTGCCCAGTCATCGGGATGAACTAAGCTGAGTAGAGATTGAGCATCAGCCATGACGGTTGCAGCATCAAGTTCGGCAATCTCAGCAATCCCCAAACTGATATAGGGAAAGTAAAATTTCCCCTCTCGGCTTAAACAAAATTGATAAAGCGTCCCCGGAACATGAGCTGCCAGCTTTTTCAACTGATGTTCGCGGTGTTGCAGGGTGCGTTCTAGGCGCTTGCGCTCTGTAATATCTAGAAGCGTCATTAACTGCAATCTGCGGTTTTCTAGGTGTAATGGGGCGATAGTCACCTGAAGGTCGCGGATTTCTCCATTTTTACATTGCATTTGCCCCTCATCGCTTTGGGGCTGTTGCGACTCCCCTACACCGAACAAGACCGTTGTAAAATGCTGACCGAGGACTTCGCTGGCTAACCCACCATACAGCTTGAGATAAGCCGCGTTAACGCTGACCAAATTGCCTTGCTCGTCGGTAATGCACAAAGCGATACTAGCAGTTTCCCATAGCAGGGTCAGCAGGTTGTCTCCGATACGGGTTGGAAAAAATGGGGAGGGTTGACGACTAGGCATGAGGTTCGTGAAGTCTGCTGTAATGCCAATACGGACAAATTGACCCGAATTCTTTCGAGTGCGGTTCCACGGAAACTAGGGCTAGCAGGGTAAACGCTGAATCGAATGCGAGTCAGGCCCTCTGTTGCCTTAGTATTCCCTAAAATTACTGAGAATTAACCTTTAAGCTGCCCATGACTGACATTGCTTCCTCCGGCTGGTGCGCTCGCTTGCAACTGGACTTTACCTATGACCGGGGCAAAACTGAATTTAATTGCGGGCAATCTCAAGCCCCCCTGAAAGTTCAACGTCCTTTTTATCCGGAGGGGAATCGGATTTGTCACAGCGCTATTCTCCATACGGCTGGGGGTGTGGTTGGAGGCGATCGCCTTGAGATCGATCTCGATTTAGCCCCCCAAGCTCATGCGCTGGTGACGACGGTCGCGGCGAGTAAAATTTATCGCAGTTCGGGGTTAGGGAGCCAGCAAGCGATCGCGATCGCGGTTGGGTCGCAGGCGGTGCTAGAGTGGTTGCCTCAAGAAACAATTCTTTTCAATGGGGCTGATTTTCACGCTCAGACTCGCGTGGACTTAGCCCCCGGTGCTGTATTTCTGGGTTGGGATTTAACCCGCTTGGGGCGGACGGCACGCGGCGAACGCTTTGATCGAGGTCAATGGCGATCGCAGCTCGAAGTTTGGCAACATGGTCTTCCCTTGTGGATAGACCGTTCTGGACTCACTGGGGGTTCTCCCCTGCTGGAAAGTCCCTACGGTTTAGCTGGACAACCCGTAATCGGAACGCTAGTCTGGTTAGGGAAAAGCCTGGATGCGTTGGAAATGAAGGCGTTGAGGGAATTAGAAATCGTGAAATTTCATGAATTTTGTCAGGTGGGCATGACTTTTCTCCCTGACGGTTTAATTTGTCGCTATCGCGGTCGCTCGACGACGGAGGCTAAACGCTGGTTTATTACGATTTGGCGTCATTTGCGCCGCCAAGCCTGGGGTCTTGACACCCAACCGTCAAGACTATGGCCAGTCTAACATCATTCTCAGTTTTAGCCTTTTTTCTACGTTTTGTCCAATTGTTGATATAAACTAAAAGCAAAAATTTCAGTCAAACCCCATGCAACTCACCCCCCAAGAAAAAGACAAACTTCTAATTTTTACCGCTGCGCTTCTAGCAGAAAGACGCAAAGACAAAGGACTGAAATTAAACTATCCAGAAGCCGTATCCTATATCTCAGCAGCCATTCTCGAAGGTGCAAGAGAGGGAAGAACCGTCGCCGAACTGATGAATTATGGCACCACCCTGCTGTCGCGAGCCGATGTCATGGAAGGCATCCCCGAAATGTTACTTGAAGTGCAAGTTGAAGCCACCTTTCCCGACGGCACGAAATTAGTGACCGTTCATAACCCCATTCGCTAATTTTACCCCTTTCAACGATTGACCCAAATCAGGAGATAGCTAAGATGATTCCAGGAGAAATTATCCCCGCTTCTGGTGAAATTGAACTGAATGCAGGGCGACCCATTCTAACAGTAACCGTTGCCAATACCGGCGATCGCCCCATTCAAGTCGGTTCCCACTTTCACTTCTTTGAGGTCAACGCCGCCCTCAGCTTCGATCGGGAAGCCACCAAAGGGATGCGCCTCGACATTCCCGCTGGTACCGCCGTGCGTTTTGAACCCGGAGACGAAAAACCCGTCACCCTCATCCCCTTTGTCGGCAGCCGCCAGGTTTACGGCTTCAATGCCAGAGTCAACGGTGCCCTAGACTAACGACGACTGGAGGCTTAGACCCCCTAAAGGTTAAGTCTCATAACAACTTGGGTGCAAGATGCGGCGCGATCGCGCGCTCCTTGCTATACATAGTAAGTAAGAAAGGATTCAGACCATTTTGCTCAAGCGCGACTCCACAAACTGGGATTGAGCAGAGGGCAAGCACGGGCAAAAATTAAGGGCTGTTGGAAAGATCGGCGAACGAATAATCAGGTCGCCGCTTCCAAAGCCTGCGCGATTTTTGTCGGCTTTCGGCAACTGCAATCCGGTTTATCCCGGTCGGACTTGCAAGATCAAAATGGATTAACCTGACTGGGGCGTTGCTTCTCACACCCTTCCCCCATTCAACCCACCGATCCATGTCTAACTTGCTACTGATTCTTGCTCGGTTGTGCCACCCGTCCTGTTTTGGGACGATTGCAATCCTCCTGTTGCTCGTCATCAAACCTGCTTGTGCCGAACCCGCACCGTCTGCTGATGCTCCCATGAATCAACCTTCAGAACAGATCGATCCGTTAAATAGTCCCTATCCGGTTCCCTGGAATTGGGTGATGGCGACCTACACTGAAGTCAGTAATACGCGAGGTACAGGAGTGCGTTATTATCGCAGTCCTTCGCTGATTTCTCCGGATGGACGGTATGCGGCGTACAGTCGCATTCAACTTCAAGTCAAGCCAGAACTGTATAATTCTCGCGTGAATAGCATCATGTTCCTAGAGAATTTAACAACCGGAGATTTGCGCGTGATTACCGCCGCCTCTCCCCTGGCCAATAATCCCTTAACGGCAACAGAAGCCTCGCAAATGCCAGGAGCGATCGCAATTTTAATGCCCGTTGCTTGGTCAGAAGTCGGCGATCGCATTTTAGCCCGTCAATTTGAAGGCTTATTTAGTTCCTCCAACGCCTCCGATTATGCCGTCATTTGGGATCGTCAAGGCGATCGCACCCATACCTTAAGTCCGCAAGCTAACTCCTATAGCCATGCCGTCCTTTTAGGATGGAGTCAGAATCACCCCAACCGCGTTTTATTTCGGGCAGGTCATTTAGGAGACGAAAATTGGCCCTTACTCGCCGTAGATGCCACCGGCAAAACCTTAATGGCAAACGGCGATCGCCCCATGACCTTTGGACGAGTGGTAAATAATATTTGGGCAGGTCCTCAAGCTTACCGCTAAACCCCTTAGCAAACCGTTAGGGAACATCTACTCCTGCCAGAGCAATCTCCAATAAAATTGAGCTAGCTTTCTCTCCTCAATAATGAGCGATTTCTCTTCGGCATTGCCCGCTTTAAACTCCCTCAATCCCAAGTCACTTTATCGTCCCGTTGGCACTTGGACGGGTCGTTTAATCTTGCCATCTGCCAATAGCCGCCACCCGGATGGCTCCGTCTGGATTGAAATTCACAACGCCGACCCTCGCTATTGCGATTGGGTGGGTAAAAAAGTGCGTCTCAAATGGATACAAACGCCTAAAATTCAAGCTTTCCTCAAGCGAGTGACTACCGATATTAACTATAGCCATGAAGTTGAACTGAGTCGCCAGCGCGGAAATCGCCATCCCGACCGTTTAAATCAGTGGAAAAAAGTCAGCCCTTTAGAATCCTTAGCGGGTGCTAGAGTCGAAGATAGCGTCACCGTTTTATTAACCCATCCTCGCATTGAAACCGAACCGCAACTTGCCTTAGCGATCGCCTCAGAACCGATTCAAATTACGGGTCGCTATTACGCCCTCGTCCAAATTCTGCAACCCGAACCCCCCGGAAGCGATCGCTATTGGGTCTGTCACTACAACCCCATCCACCAACAATTTAACGGCCCCAAAGAAATTGTCCGCATTCCCCAAGTCCCTCCCGATGCGCGCGGCGTTGCACGTTCCACTCCCCAAGGTATTGAACAATCGCCCCTAAATTCGCTGGGTTGGTATATTTATGGAGATTATAATTCTCAAGGACTCTTTATCGTCCAAGCCATAGAACCGCGTGCCATCCTGCGTTTAGTCCCCGATCGCACCTACACCGGGTTATCGGCTTGCTTAAACTATATTACCCAAGAAAATTGGCGCAAAACTCCCGACCAAAAAGGAACCGCCAATACCACCTTACTCGCCCCCTTTAGTCATTGCGCCCAAAGCGCCTTAAGTGAATGGACTGAAGGCGATACCGGCATTGTTATTCATTTATTTGGTGGAATTGGCGGTAAAAAAGCCGAACCTAAAGCCCTCTGGGTAACAACCGGACATCTCTCCTACGGCGTCGCCAAAGTCGTTCGCTGTCCGTTAACTGATGAATTGCGCTTTGATATCGATTACTGGCAAGTTTACGGTCACAACCCCGATGATATTATTTCCGGATTAATCAAATGGCAAAGTTATACCGGAGACTTAGAACGAGGCTGGCTAGGTAATCGTCCCATTTCAGATATTATCGTCAAATTTCCCGCCATTACAGAAGACTACGACTTTGACGGAATCATCCTTTCTCCCTTACAAGAATTTTGCGACCAACTGCAAACCATGACCGCTCGCTATCGCACCGGAGACGGCGATGGCGCTTCGATTGTCACCCCCGCTACCTCCTGCGTTCAAGACTCCAACCAGGCGCTTTACCTCACGATTAAACGTATTGAATCTGAGATTCGCTCTAACCCAGAAATTCGCCAGTGGTTAAACCAAAATTCCTATTCTTCCCAACGCTGGCGGTTTGAACAACTAGCCAGTTTAGGACAATTCATTGAGCGCCATTTACGACCGATTGGCTTTTTACGTTCAGATTGGCAGCCTAGCGCCCAAGAATTAGCCGGGGTGGGTTCTTTAGAATATCCCGGACTGGTGTTGGTCAAAGCCCTAACCTCTTGGCGAACCATTCTCCCCCGTCGCGCCCATGATGATATTGCTAAAATCTTGTTAAGACACGGTAGCCTGCAATGGGCGATCCGCACCAACCAAGTCGGCGGATGCGATCCAGATATTCAACCCAGGGCAGCCAGTACGTTATTCTAGAAACAGCAAAAATCGCAGTCTCGCAGGCTTGACTTTTTAGCAGTTTTATGATTTCTTATCGTAATCTATGACCGCCTCAATTTTACCGAGTCGGTTGGGCAGTTGAATCTGCACCTAAGCGAAAAGAGTCGAAAAAACCTTGGATGCGTTGGGATGAGTTTTGTTCTCGGTGAATCACAGCCACCATTTGATAGAGGCGTTGTTCGACTAAGTAGACTCTACCTATAGCAGTTATCCCTGCGTTCATTTGCACCCTAAACTCTCGACCTTCATGGCGATTGAGTTGAATTGGATTTTGGTCAACCACTTGGCCGTTAATGCTGCGAGCAAAGCCTTCGAGAAAACTATCAAATAGCACTTGTCGATCGGCAGCAGAGGCCGCCGATATTGGTAAATCGCTATAGCCCACAATATAAGCAGAGTCTTCAGCGCGGCTGCCAAACAGATTTGATGTCACCTGTCCTTCTGGAATATTGACCGTTTGTTGCACCACGGGTTGGGGATTTCCAGGCATTAAGATCGAGAAGGCACCATTCGGCGAGGAAAAGGTACTCCAGTTGGATTGAGCAATTTGCAGCACTTCCTGAGCGGGTGCAGGTTTCCAACTTAGGGGAGTTGCGATCGCAGCCGTACACAAAACTAAAGCAAACAGGTGAAAGGTTTTCATATAAAAAGCGCATAGGCTTCACTATGCGCGAGATAGGATTATTCGATCGCTGAGGCGTAGCTTAAAGAATCTTGCCAGAGTTTGGATAAAAAGAACTCCGTGCGATCGCTCATTGCCACCACAAAGATGCCTTCTTCGCCTTGGGGATTGCAAGTCAGCCAGGTTCCTTTCAAACAGACTTCAATATAATCGGCATCGCAAACCGAAAAGGCGATCGCCTCATCTTCGCGACGGGCTTCTACTTGCAACTGAGCCAAGTGCGGTAAATCCGCAGGGAGCAAAAACGCCGCCGTACTCGGTTCTACTGTAAAGCGGGTTCCGGCGCGTAACGCCACTAAGATTCGTGTCGTCACCCATTCTTCCAACGGTTGCGCTAAACGTTCCAGGTAAAATCCGGTTTCTGTATAGGTTAGTTTTAACATGCTTCCGGTTAACTCCTGTTAATCCAGGTTCTGAGTTTGTTTGCGCCAAGACGGTTGGATGAATCGGCGCTTTCGGTTGGGTGCAAAGTGGCATCTTTGCCTCAGTGGAAGTGCGATCGCTTTTTGAGGATTGCAACTCAAGCAAGCAGCAACTACACGATCCCAAGCGTGTTTTCCGCCGTCGCGATCCGGGAGGATCAAAACAGCCCCTACTTCTGAGGCGGGTAGAAGCAGGGGCTGTAAAGAAAAAAGTTCTTTTGTCCTATTGCGGTACAGGTTTAAATCTGCACCTCCTGCTTCTGTTTTTAGGTCCTGCATCAAATCTAAATGGATGAGCGCGATCGTACTGCCGTAACTCGACAGGTGCAATCGAGCCGAGATTTAAATTGACATATTTCTGTTGTAGCCCGTTTAGGTTGCCTTTAAACCAAAACTCCACACCGATACAACCTCGCTCTCCATCCCGAAGGGAGGGGAGGGCAGGAATTGGAGTGGAGAAGGGCTGTAAAAACTTCACAAGAACAGGGTTTCCTTAAGTAACACTTTGAAATTCGCTTTTAAAATACTACACTGATATTACAACCCTGTCCACCTATTCAGGAGAAAAATCATGAGAACCTTACCTCGAACCTCAACCACTGAAATGGAAGTCACCAGCATCCGCTTAGAGAGAGAACTCAAAGAACAACTCAAACAACTCTCTGGCAATCAAGGGTATCAGGCGTTGGTTCGCGATATTCTGTGGAACTACGTCCAGCAGAAGTCCGCCGATTATCGACCGCAATTTTCCAATTCGGATATTCGCGCCAGTGTAGAAGCGATCGCGCGCAAGGAGGAACGCTGCGTTCTGACTGGCGAAGTCATTCGAGCCAACGAACCCATGTTATTAGGCTTTACAACCCACGGCGATCTCGTCCCCCTCAGTATTGGCAGTTTCGGCAGGTAAATTTATAATCGGGGCGATCTTGCAAAAAAGATCGCCCCTCTCCCCCAATAAAAAGGCCTAGCTTGTGCAAGCTAGACCCCAGCCAGAAGAGTAGCGTACTCTGGTGCCAAGACCTGAACAGAATTTTTATTGATTAATCAATTCCGGTTGTAAATCCGTCTCCAGAAGCGTGACGTCCGATAAATCTGCATCCGTTAAATCAGCCCCTTGGAGATCGGCGTGGATGAGATTGGCTTCGGTTAAATCGACCCCAGTCAAATTCGCAGACTTGAGATCGGCACCATTCAAAAAAGAACTAATCATTACTGCATCTTGCAAATTAGCGCCCGTCAAATCTGCCCCTTCTAAGTTCGCATTTGATAGATCGGCACCCGCTAAGTTAGCTCCTCTTAAATCTGCGCCAATGAGGTGAGCGCCCTTAAGATCGGCTCCGCTGAGATCGCACCCAGAGCAGAGATTGGTTTCTAACAATTGTCTGACATGTTCCGGATTTTCTGCTCTAACAGGCACCGCGACACCCAGGGTAAAAAGAAGTGCTGCTGTAGTGAGAATTTTGAATTTCATTGTTTTAGATCTCCACAACCTGTGAGTCGCAAACCTTATGAAACAGACAGCGCTGTTGCTGTGCTACTTACCACTGTGAGGGATAACGGCCTATCTCACAGTGATGCTAAGACTAGATACGCTGCGATCTGTATCAATTACGGATGCGATCGCGGTTGTCCTATCAACCCATCAGCAATAAAGGCTATCTGTATAAAATAATCATCGCTCCTTTCTAATCAGAGCGCGTCCCCCGCTTGGATAATCTTTAGAAATGAAATCTCACTCTCAAGGTTTAAAAGAAGATGACTGTTTTGCTATCTCCTCCCCCGCAGGTCAGAAACCGAGCAAAATCATCTGATTTTTTCCGGAACTCTTTTTCTCGCTCGGAAAAGAAATATCAGTAGATGCACCCTGATCCAATCCCCTGCCACTAGGTCAGGGGATTTTTTTATCTGAGGGCGCAAAAAAAACAACCCGCCTTCGCGGATTGGTACATTAGAGCCAACGATAGAACTAAGCTTGGTTTTGTTCTTCATTTCCTTGGTTGCGCCGGCGATATTCATCTCGGATTTGCGCTTCTCTTTCCCCATAGAAAAAAGTCAGCAACGCAAAGCGCAATCCTGCGGTTACATCCGTCGCTTCGTGCAACAAGCTACAGGAGAAAACCACCGCACTACCGGTATCTGGACGATAGAGATGGGGGCCGTATTCTGGAAATCTTAAATAACCGCCTTCGTACTCTCCCGCATTTAAATTAATTGTCATCGCAAAGCGGCGATGGGCGGTTCCGGCGGTGGTGTTATCCCGGTGAGGGCGGAAATATCCCCCCCGGCTGGCATCGTAACAAACAATTCGGAAATCTTCAAAACGGGTGACATTAAAACAATAGGCTTTCCAAATTTCCGGCGTTACCCGTTTGCCAAATAAATAGCGAATCCGTTCTTTGGTTTCGCCATTTTGCAAGAAATGATCGCGGCGAATTTTATGGCTGTGGTCAATTAACCCAACCGTTTGACCGTTCGCTTGACGCATAAACCCCGATTCGCCATTGCCCTGGGTATGCCAAATATTGATTAAATGCTGGCAAAATTCGCGATCGAAGACATTGGGAATGAGTAGAACGGGGGCTTGGCGCGTAATGTGTCGCGGTACTTCAGTCGCCAGTAATGCTTGTAAATCTTCCAGCAGTTGCGAAGCGTGCTGATGCGGATCGACCGTATTGTAAATTTTGATAATTCGCAGATCGATATTGGCTACAAATGTTTGGCGCGCAACCGTTAAGGATTGATTTTGAGCATTGCCGTAGAGAACGCCGTATTCTTGGCAAAGTGCGCCTTTGGGGTCACAGAGGAACTTAAATTGAATTTGATGCGTTTGGGCAAAGTTTTGGAGGACTTCTACTGGAGTCGGGCTAACGCCAATCAGATTGACGCCAATGGCTTCAAGTTGGGGTAATAACGTCTGAATTTCTCGCGCTTGGGCGATACAGTCTGGTGTTAAAGGATTGGGGAAAAAACAGATGACTAAGGGTTTGCCTGCAAAGTCACCAAGATTGAAGTATTCTCCTGTTTGTGAAGGAAGATTAAACGCAGGAATGCGATCGCCTACACTCAGACGAACGGATACGACGCTCATAAAATTAACCCAGTCTTTAGGTATCGTTGAGAAACAAAGCTATCCAGCACTCTGCAAACGCACTTAAAAAGCTTTGCCCTTGCTGCTGGAGTTTCACACTTTCTGTTCGATCTCCCGCAAGACTAGCAAAGAAAAATGACGGAATTATGACGAATATTGGTTGACAGTGGAAAAGGTTATGCTAGGTCAAAGGGAATTCTAAGA
>JAAHGE010000850.1 GCA_010672635.1 Desertifilum sp. SIO1I2
TCCAGCATTCACAATCCTGATTATTTCTTTGGTATTCTCTATAACTTAATTAATTCCGACCCTGAGTTACAAGAATTAGCCTGTCAGTGGTTGCGAGGAGATGATTTAAGCGATGAATCTCTCAAGTTGTTAGGGATCAAAAACGCTATCTCTACAGAAACCGATGCTTGCGAAACCCTATTCAACTTTAGCAGAATTGCCACTGAAACCTTCCCCATCGTCCTCTGCTTCGACCAAGTGCAAAGTTGCGCCCGCCTCCCCGATGGTAAAATTGATTTACCGACTTTAATGGGTAGTATTTCCAAAATTCATGATGAGACTTATAATTTCCTAGTCCTTCTCAGCGTATCTAGCAATAGCTGGAAAGAAAATCAATATACAATTGATGTTTGTCATATCGATCGAATTGATAGCTACGTTAATTTAAAACCCATCAAAACTCCTCAAATAGAAGCTTTACTCGCAGCGCGTCTAGGTTTTCTACATCATCAAGCCAAGCCAAAACCCAGTTCTCCTATTTATCCGATAACAGCGGATATGTTAGAAGATGAATTTCCGCGAGGAAGAACCACAACCCGCGAAGCACTAGCATTTGGACGGGATGTTATTCAATCTTATAAAAAATGGTTGTTTGGCGGTAAACAAGGCGAATTTAAAGTAGAAGAAAGAGTTAAGCCAGAATTTGATACGACTTTGGCTAAATTCAAAAATGAGTGGAACGAGAAATTAAAAAAGAGTCAGGCTACTGTCAAGCGTATTCAGCGCTTTTCTTCTCCTGAATTGATTCAAATGCTCAAAGAGGCTTTGGGATGTTTGGGAATTACAGAAATTCAGACCCCATTTTTGACCAAAACTACGTTTTCTAGCTATTCATTAAGTTACTGTCATCCTCAAACAAGGCAAAAAGTTGGTATTTTGTGGACAGAAGACCAAAATATGCGTAACTTCTATTATGCAATGGAAGCTTGCCGCAAAGCAATTGAAAGTCAATCCTGTGATGTTTTCTATTTGTTGCGAGAACAGGAAGTAGAACGCAAAGCTACCAAAGGCTATAAAACTTACAGCCAATTATTTAACGGAAAGCCTCATCGTCATATTCAGACACGCTTACCTGAAATTCAATACTTACATACCTATTATGAGTTTACCAAAGAAGCACGAGAAGGAGACTTTACGTTAGGAGGCTGGCTTTATAGTGTTAAAGACTTAAAGAGTTTTGTAAAAGAAGCCGAGATTTTGAATCAATGCTTGCTATTTTTTGATTTAAAAGTTATTGAGAAAACGATTGATGTTTTACCCAAGGATAAGCTTAAAAGCTGTGTCTATAATTGTGTGGTAGATCAGCAATGGATGTCTCAAAATACATTAATTCAACAAGTTTTAGGTAAACTTAAAGATCCGAGTGTAGATGCTGGGAAAATTGAGCAGGCGATAGAGGAACTCAGCACAGAGAATAAAATTAGTATTACAGGGAATAGCGCTCTAGAGAAGTTTGTTGCTTGGGTTCCAGGAAAGCATTAATTGATTGGATGTTGTATTAGAAGTAAGAGAATGCGCTACTTGAGGCGAGATGAGGATATCGAGAAGGCGATCGCGCATTTGGCTGGCGCTAGAATTCTGTGGTTAGATACAGAAGTGGCAGACTGGAATACCCCTAACCCCAGGTTATCGCTGATTCAAGCCACCGCCAACCCTGACGATCGCACTGGGGAAGATGCCTATATCCTAGATGTGTTGGATAAACCTAGCCTAAGCGATCGGTTTATTCAATCGATTATGGTTAATCCTGAGATCGAGAAAGTCTTTCACAATTCCGGCTATGACCTTAAGTTCCTAGGGAGACAGGTTGCTTGTAACGTCACCTGTACCTTGAAACAGA
>JAAHGE010000851.1 GCA_010672635.1 Desertifilum sp. SIO1I2
TACCCCCAACTTTCCCATTCCAGGAATGTTGGGGGTAGCAGCAACGGAGTAACTCAGAAGGGTACCGTCGCGATGGTCTTGTAACAGTAAATCCGCAGAAAAGTCCACAAACGACCCTTTTTCTAGGCGAAACTGAATTTGCTGCTGCGAGATTTCAAACACTTGCAGATAAATTTCCACCTGGGTAGAAAATAAGATAAAGTTTTTACTTCCCACTTGGTAGAGTCGCGTATAGCCCGGTTTGCTCGGAGTGGGTGGGGTGAGAATTTCGGATCGCGTTAGGTCTGGGCAATACTCTACCCAGCGCGGATAGTCGGTTAGGTGTTGCCAGCAGATTTGCCGAGATAGGGGAAGATACATTTGGGCGGTGGCGGCTGCCCCTCCCCAATTTTGATGGGGTTTCTGTGTAACGAGAATTTCACCGTGCATGAGCGGATGGTAATGAGCTTGTGCCCAGATGGTAGCGGGTTTAATGTTTTTATAGTCCAGTGAAGTATAAACGGTCATGTTGTTAGAATTTAACCGGAGTGGGTTAAGTCTAGTGTTCCCTTTACGAATTACCTTAATCGCGTCCCCGTGAAATTACATGATTTTTGCGTAAAGATTTGACCAAAAAAGGTAGAAGAAAGATAAAAGCGGCGAGTCCTGTTGAGGAAGTGCCGAGTTGAGAGACGGAAGTGATGGGTAGCTGTGATGATGAGATATTCTCCTAAACCGGCGACGGTGGTTTTCTGGGTGATTCTGGCAGTGACGCTTCTGGTTTGGGTACTGCGGGGCATTGGAGTGCTAACGTTTATCCCAGGTTGGACGATCTGGGTTTTGATCTTGCTCTCGATTATTTCTGGTATCGTTCAGGGGTTGCGGACTTGGCGCTAGGTCTAAAAGTTGCGTTTTGCGGAGGCGTTGCGGGCGCTGCATGGATTTGCAGATCGCCACGTTGATTTGTGCCCCCATCAGCATCACGAGGGAACTGAGGTAAAGCCAAAGTTGCAAGATGATGATGGTGCCGATGGTGCCATAAATGCGGTTGTAGTTGCCAAAATGGGCGACATACAGGCGAAAGAGTCCTGAAAGACCGGCCCAGGAAAGGGCGGCGAGGATGGCTCCGGGTAGGATGGGGGTGAGGGGATGGGGACGACTCGGCCCAAAGCGATAGAGGAAGGCGAAGGAGGCACAGACGATGGCTAAGGCAATGGGCCATCGTCCGAGTTGCCATAGGTTTAACAGGCTTGCCCGAATTTGACATTCACTTCCCGGTTCAAATAGGCAACTTTGATTGGCGATCAGGCGGACTAACCAGTCGCTGATGAAGACGAGAAAAGAGGCGATCGCTAACAGTAAAATCGTGCCGATGGTTAAACCTAACGAGACGAGTTTAGATTGCCAAAAGGGACGTGTCTGATGTTTTGGGGTTTGATGGATCAGATCGAGGGCTGCCATTGCGGCGCTGACGGCTCCCGAAAAAATCCACAGGGCGGCAATAATACTTAAGGAGAACAGTTGACGGTTGGGTCGGGTGGTAATATCGGCGATCAGTTGACCAATGAGCGATCGCACTTCGTCGGGAGCGAGCGAACCCAATAAACGGGCTTGATTAAAGAGCGTTGCCTGCAAGGACTGGGAAAGCCCAACTGCTGAAATGACTGTCATCAGAGCCGGAAATAGCGCCAGCAAGGCGTTATAAGCCATTTCTGCTGCTAATCCAGGCAACCTTTGGCTGAGGGTGGAGTCTATAACTTCTCGGAGGGTAGCCCAATTTAGATGACGCAAAAACCGGACACAGCGATGAAATAGCATGATTGCGACAGTTTAAAGAGAAGCTCGCGCTTGTCTGCGTTTACCATGCCAGATTAAATGATTAAATGTCATA
>JAAHGE010000852.1 GCA_010672635.1 Desertifilum sp. SIO1I2
TGGGAGAGGTGGGTAATGCATTCAATAGCTTTTGATCGAATAGAAAAAAGTCAAATCCCATTGGATAGGCATTCCCCCAATCTTGTTCGATGCTATCCACTTCAATTCGAGAACCAAAAACTAGGGAGTTACAAGCTTGTTCGCAGATTGTCTGAAGAAATTCAGGGCTAGCTTTGAGATAAATATCTGCATTAATAATACCGGACACAGAGGAACGGCGATCGCGCAAATTTTCTAACAAATCATCCAGATAAACCAAAGGTTTACCAAAGAATTGACTCGCATCGCGTTTAACCGGTATAAAATCAAGATTGCTATCTTTTTCTAGCTGCTCAATTTCCGCTGAAGAATTTAAAGATATTACAGAAAAACCCTGTTTTTGCCAGCTAGAAATTGCCTTTTTCTGATTCTCAATATCCGTAGGCGCTACACTAGTTGCCAACAGTCTGATTAGAGTGTATTCATCAGCAAGCAATGGAGGAATTTGGCGAGGAGCAACCATAAAACTTAAAGCCTGAATAAAGTCAATCGAGGCAACCAGTCCCCTGAGTTCAGACCCCAGAAAACAAACTCCCGCTAGTTTAGCTCTACTCAAGCCCAAATCGATACTAGGGATTTGCCCAAAAAAATTTACATATTCCACCTCTGGCCATTGTCGTTGATAATCAACACAATCAACACCAATGGAGACACCTAACCTTGTTTGAACGCATTGTCCTGCCGAATGGCACCCTACCTCCCTTAGCCCCCTTCCCCCACGCTATTCGCGCGGGCAATTTTTTGTTTGTCACCGGACAACTTGCAGAAGACCCCACGACTGGAGAAGTCATCGTCGGTCCCATTGACGAACAAGTCCGGCGAGTGATGGATAACCTGCAATTAGTCCTTAACCATGCTGGCGCAAGTCTAGAAAAAGCCGTAATGGCACGAATCTTTATTACCGATTTTCGTTACTACCAAACCGTTAACGAAATCTACGCCTCCTACTTTACCGACGGCAAGCTTCCCTGTCGAACCACCATTGGCGTCGTCGGTTTAGCCGGGTTTGGCGATGTGGAAATCGACTTAATCGTTTACTGTGGCGAGTAAAGACACCGGAGAGGCATTCAACAGAATGCTTAAGCCAGAAAACTTAAAAGACACCCATGCGTATCCTCGTCATCAATCCCAACACCACCCCTTCCATGACAGCAAAGATTGGCTTATCCGCTCAAGCTGTCGCCTCTGACACCACCGAAATTACTGCCCTTAGCCCGGATAAAGGGCCTGCTAGTATCGAAGGGTTTTATGACGAAGCCTACTGCGTTCCGGGCGTACTCGAAACCATCCGCAAGGGCGAAATCATGGGCTATGACGGCTATGTGATTGCGTGCTTTGACGATCCAGGTGTAGATGCAGCGCGAGAAATTGTGACCAAACCCGCGATCGGCATCTGTCAAGCAGCCATGTATGCCGCCTCAATGGTCAGTACCAGTTTCTCAGTTGTCACCACCTTACCCCGCTCCATTCCCATTATCGAACGCCTTGCCCAACACTATGGGATGACCCATTTTTGCCGTCGCGTCCGCGCTGCCGCTCTTCCTGTTTTATCCCTAGAAGACCCGCACAGCAACGCCATTGAGCAAATTAAAGCAGAAATTTATCAAGCCCTAGAGCAAGACCGAGCCGAAAGTATTATCCTCGGCTGTGCGGGGATGAGCGATTTAGCGCAATGGCTCAGTTGCGAAACTGGCGTACCTGTTATCGATGGGGTGGGGGCGGCTGTCAAAATGGTAGAAGCCCTGATTGGACTGGGACTAAAAACCAGTAAAGTAGGTGCTTACGGGTTTCCACTTCCCAA
>JAAHGE010000853.1 GCA_010672635.1 Desertifilum sp. SIO1I2
GGATAACGCGGTTTTCACCGCGTTATCCAATAACCTGCCATAATCAGCATCAATGCGATAAAGACGATGGGTAAAGCGAAGGGAAAATACAGCAAATTTATCGGTTTATTGACAAGCATTTGTCCTAACCGATTGTGCAAAACTGCTAATTTTCCAGATGTACCCGACATTACCGGATCGTTTTGAGTGAAGTGAGGCTTGGAAGAGTCTTGCGATAATCGCTTTTGCCAATAATAATCGTAGCCAATCAACAAAAACCGCCAGAAAAAATGCGACAGTCCATTCGGTGGCGCATGAGTTGCTTTCGCTTGGGGTTGCTTCCAAATTTGATATCCTAAAGAGCGTAATTGTTGGGCATGAATGACACAATTGCCCCGGTAAAGCGGTAAGTTTGTGGGGATGGGATGCTGAAGCAAAAACTCCCGCCGAAAAGCCACATTGTTGAGGAAATACTGCGAAGTCGGGGCGAGCGATCGCTCTGCGGTAAACTGTGGGAAAATGTAGACTAATGCCATCGCAGTGCCGTATGGCCCCTTTCCTCGCGTGGCTGTTTCTCCCGCCACAACTTGAATAGCGGGGTTTTGCGTAAAGCTTTTTAAAATCGTCTCCAACCAGGTGGGTTCGTACAAACAATCGGAATCATAATAAACGACAATATCCCCGGTTGCCAGTTTCGCCCCTAACATCTTGGCTTGGTAATAGCGAGTTCCAAGGGGTGCATCATGTACCCGAATCCAAGGATAGGTTTGGCAGAGTTGTACTAATAAATCGGGAGGTGTATCGCCGCTTTCAATGAGAATCACTTCATTGGCTAAGGTTGGGGAAAGCGTCTGTTTTGCTAAAGTAGAGAGCGATCGCACTAATCCCTTCACCTCAGCATTGGCCAAATTTTCCGTTTCTAAAATAATCGAAAAACGGGGTAATTGATTGGGGGAGACTTCCATAACTCACTCCTGCTGAATCACACATTTCAAGCATTCTGGATGCCAACACAGGTCGAAACTAACTTATTCCTACAATTGAAGTAAGTCGGTTTACTTAATTATTCAGACCCGTTAGTCAGGAAGAGTCAATGCCAAGTATCGAACAAACGATCGTCACCTACCCCATTGTAGAATCTTTTCACTCCGTTCAAGGGGAAGGATACTGGACGGGAACCAATGCCTTTTTTATCCGCCTCGCCGGATGCGACGTGCATTGTCCTTGGTGCGATACTAAACTTTCTTGGAAGGCGTCTCGCCATCCCCAACAGTCGGTGATAGAACTGGGAAAGCTAGCGGCTAGCGTCAATCCTGCGATTGTTGTTGTAACCGGGGGAGAACCCCTCATGCATGATTTAACCGCCTTAACCGAGACATTACGCGCCCATTCTCTGCACGTTAACCTAGAAACCTCTGGCGCGCATCCCCTCAGCGGTCAGTTTGACTGGATAACCCTATCGCCCAAAACCTTTTTACCACCAGAAGCCAGTATTTACCCCCACGTCAACGAACTCAAGGTTGTCATCGCCAACCCAAAAGATTTAGAATGGGCAACCTTACAGCAATCGTTGGTTCCTGAGTCTGCATTCAAATACCTGCAACCGGAATGGAACTCGCGCCAAAGTCAGAAATTGGTGTTTGACTATGTTTTACAGCATCCAGAATGGCGAATTAGCTTGCAAACCCATAAGTTTTTAGGGATTCAATAAAGGATGCATTGAAACTGCGATGGATGAATGGATAATCTATAAAGAGTTTCGATTTGAAGCGGCGCATCACCTTCCTCACCACGATGGGAAATGTCGCCGCCTCCACGGTCATAGCTGGGTCGGACGGGTGCAGGTATT
>JAAHGE010000854.1 GCA_010672635.1 Desertifilum sp. SIO1I2
CAGCGCGTTGACCGGGCCGTTGCCCTCGGCGACCGAGAGGATCTCCTCGCCGTCTACCACCACCTTCACCACCGCCTCCGACACCGTGACGAGCTCGCCGACGGCGTTGAAGCGGCGCTCCACCATCACCCGGAAGCTCTTCACGTCGAAGAAGCGCGGCACCGTGCCGAGCGCCCGGCGGGCGAGCAGCGCGAAGGAGGCGTCCGCCCCCTCGCCGCACCGCCCAACGCCTGGGATAGAAGCCTAGGCTTTGCCCTGACCAACTTTATCAATAAAGTTGGCGTTGTCACCGAACTAGAAATTCGCAAACTCCGCCACGATCCCAGCCAACTGATTACGCGGGCGGTACAGCCAACTCTGTGGCTGTTGATTTTTGGTCAAGTGTTTACCCGCATTCGCGCTATCCCTACGCAAGATATCAGTTACCTGGATTTCATGACGCCGGGAATCTTAGCCCAAAGTATCCTATTCATGGCAATTTTCAACGGCTTGTCGGTGATTTGGGAGCGGGATCTGGGGATTTTGCATAAACTGATGGTTAGCCCGACTCCCCGCGTTGCCATTGTTGTTGGAAAAGCGATCGCCGCCGGAGTTCGCAGCCTCTCCCAAGCGGTTCTGGTGTATCTGTTAGCCTTTCTACTCGGCGTCCAAATTGACTGGCATCCCCTCGCCCTAATCGGCGTTCTGCTGGCGATTTTCCTGGGTTCTGCCCTATTTTCCACCCTCTCCTTAATCGTCGCCTGTCTGGTGAAAACCCACGAAGGGTTTATGGGGATTGGGCAACTGATGACTATGCCTTTATTCTTCGCTAGCAACGCTATTTACCCCATTGAAATCATGCCGAGGTGGTTGCAAGTCATTTCCTACATCAACCCGCTGACGTACCTGGTAGATGCCTTGCGGACGCTGATGATTGTTGGCACAACCTCGAATTACAGCATTGGTTTGGATTTTGCGATCCTGTTGGCGATCGCGACGCTATTGTCCCTCGTTTGCGGTCGGCTCTATACTCGGTTAGTGGTGTAGCAACTTCCTCGGAGTCAGCGTGCGAACCCTTGCTGAAATTAACGAAAAAATAACCGCAGGAAAGGCAACGGTTTGGACGGTTGAACAACTTAAAGCCCGCGTCGCTGAAGTCGGGGTTCCCCAAGCGGCTAAAGAGGTGGATGTCATTACCACAGGCACCTTTGAACCGATGGAGTCTTCTGGGGCGATTATTAATTTAGGTCATACCGATCCGCCGATTAAAATTCGTTCCTGTTGGATCGATGGGGTTCTGGCTTACTCCGGGTTTGGGGCGGTAGACTTGTACCTGGGGGCAACTCAACCCGCTGAAGCCCAGGATGGGGAAGTGTCGCGAGAACGCGGCGGGGCGCATGTCATTGAAGACTTAATTGCAGGCAAGTCTGTCCAGTTACGCGCCATCGGACAAGTCACCGACTGCTATCCGCGATCCTCGTTTGAAACCACGATTAGCAGCAAAACCATTAACCAGTTTTACCTGTTTAACCCGCGCAATCTCTACCAGAATTTTATCGTGGGCGTGAACGGAGGCGATCGCCCTTTATACACTTACCTCGGCCCATTGCAACCCCGCCTGCAAAATGCCGTGTACTCCAACGGTGGGGCCATTTCTCCATTGTTAAACGATCCAGAATTACAACAGGTTGGCATTGGTACGCGAATTTTCCTAGGGGGCGGCATCGGTTATATTACCTGGGAAGGGACGCAACATTTCCCCTTACAGAAGCGCTTACCCAACCAAACGCCCATCGGCCCTGCGGCAACCCTAGCATTGATTGGCGATGCTAAACAGATGAGTTCT
>JAAHGE010000855.1 GCA_010672635.1 Desertifilum sp. SIO1I2
CTCTTGCAGGCTTAATCTAGGTGCTTTGACTCCGGTTCCCCCCTTTGCAAGGGGGGCTAGGGGGGATCTAACATCTAGCACAACCTTGGTAGAAGACTGATGTATATAGAGTCACCTGTAAGAGAGCAAAACTTCCCTCATGAATTCGCCTAAAAACACTAAAATGCAAGGATAAAGACGAAAATGCAAACCTCAATCAAAAATCGCGATCGCGCTCATATTCGCAAAACCGGAATCAATCCCAATCACTGGTATGTAGTTGCCCAAAGTCGGGAAGTCAAAAAAGATCCACTCAGCGTGACTTTCTGGCATCAATCGATTGTTTTATTTCGCGATAGTCAAGGAAAAATTCACGCCCTAGAAGACCGCTGCCCCCATCGTCAGGTTAAACTCAGTCATGGTAAAATTGTTAAGGATTGGATTGAATGCGCTTATCATGGGTGGCGGTTAGATACAGAAGGAAATTGCGCCGAAGTTCCCTATCTTGCCGATAATCAAAAACTGCCTAGCTGCCAAATTCGTCGCTATCCTGTTAAAGAATTAGATGGATTTATTTGGCTATTTCCGGGCGAACAAGACCCTAATTCTATCGCTCCATTAGGTTTAGCCGAATGGGAGCATCTAAATTATATTGCAACGGTTTCTATTATTAACTGTAACGCCCACTATTCTTATCTAATTGAGAATTTAATGGATATGTATCACGGGCATTTGCATCATAATTGGCAAGCTTGGACAGATGCCAAACTTGAATCTATCGATGAAGAGGATAGCCGCGTTGATGCCCATTACCAAGCTCAAAGTTATTATCGCATTGATAAAATTTGGTCAATTTCTCAACTCTTTTTTCCCGCCTTGCGCCGCCTGCACCCCGAACCCTTAGAAGTTAGCTATGTTTATCCCCATTGGGTATCTACATTAGGACAAGATTTCAAAATCTGCTGTCTGTTTTGTCCCATTAACGAAACTCAAACCCGCGCTTATCTGATCCACTTTACCTCGCTTAATGCCTTCTGGCGGTTGCATAAACTTCCCGTCTGGTTTCGGCGCTTTGTTAAAGATAGTTTGTATGGTTCGGCACAAAAATTGCTGGATGGCTTAGTTCGTCAAGATGTAGTCATGATTGAAGAAGAACAACAATCCTTTTTACAACATCCCGAACGGAATAATTACGAACTCAACCGCGCTTTAGTCAGCGTTCAACGCCTAATTAAAAAACAAGCTGAGTTAGGAAATACTGAGTTTAGCTGTTAGAAGCGTCGCTGGGGTGGGAAAACTATTGAGGAGACTATCCGAAAAACTCTGTTTTTCTGGCGGAGTTTATAGAAAGCCGACTCGCAACAGTCTCCCCAAACTCCTATTTTATCCTGACCAAGGAGCAATAACCAATGATGGCCTCTGCTCAAGACCTTAAAAGAACTCAAAAACTTGCTCAAAAAGACTTGTGGACAACAGGTTTACTGACTTTCTTTTTTCCGTTGTTAGGTTATATGTATACTGGACGCTACAAAGCACTCCTCAAAGGCTTCGGAATTTGTATGGGTGCGTTGTTTGTGTTCTTTTTAATCAATCCTTCAGCGGCTGATGATGAAGATTCTGCCAATGGCATCTTCTTCCTCTACCTTGTGGGAGCTACAATCGACAATACTAGGGCCGTGCGTAAAGCCAAGAACAGCGTAGGAACGCAACCTGTATTAAACCCCGATTTGAATGTGAAATTGCTAAAGCTGGCTAAAGCTAGAGGAGAAATCAGCCTTGCAGATTGCGTGATTGAAACTAGCTTACCGCCTGAAAAAATTCAAGGGGTTTTAAACGACCTGCAACG
>JAAHGE010000856.1 GCA_010672635.1 Desertifilum sp. SIO1I2
GTCAGTTTTTGGTTCTGCGCGATCGCGAAAAAAATAGCTTTCCCCAGTGGTAATTAAGCTAATTAACGCTTGCCATTCCCGAAAGCTTTCTGTACCGCTAGCGCTCAATAACTCATAATAAGCCTCTGGCGAACTCAGCCGCAGCAACCGACAGCGACTAATGATTTTTTGGCATAACGTTGGGGTATCTTGCGGGCGAATTTGCAGCCCAGTTGTCGTCGAAATACGTTGAACAAAGCAATCTAATAAACTTTGACTAAACGATGGTGACAAAGACACTCAACCCCTCCTTGAGGATCGGTCAGTGAGTCAACGTTAGCAAACCTTGAGTGCAATTAAAGTGACTCATCGGCCAAAATCCAACCCACCGCATCGGCTAAATCGCGAGCGATATAATCCGGTTGGGCGTGGTGCTGGTAGTCGCCGCTTAAAACGCGATCGCCATAGCCCGTTTGCACCAAAATGCCCCGACAGCCCGCATTTCGGGCCATATCGACATCCGTCGCCTTGTCCCCCACCATAAAACTCTGTTTGAGATCGAGGTTGTGTTCCCACGCCGCCGCCACTAACATCCCCGTATTGGGTTTGCGCCAGGTACTCCAACGGGTAAATTCCGGGTTAACGCCACCCGCCGAGGGACTCAGATACGGACAACAATAAATTGCATCTAACTTCGCCCCGGCTTCCACCGCCAACAGGTCAGTGAGACGCTGATGCAAAGCATCTACATGATCGATGCCATAGTAACTGCGGGCGGGCCCCGATTGATTTGTGACCAGACAGCAAAACAGATTTGCCTGGTTTAGCCGTCGTACCGCCTCCGCCACGCCCGGAATTAAATTTAAGTCTTCAAGGACGTGAATGTAACCGACTTCTTGATTAAGAACGCCGTCTCGGTCTAAAAAGACGGCGCGTTGAGTGTTTGCCACGATCGATGGTTTGTTTCTAGTTGCCCAACAGTTTATCTAAAATTGCTTGGGGCGCAATATCGCTCATTTTGCCCGTTGGGGATTTGATGGCAATATAGCGATCGCTTTGAGGCAGCAATTTGGCTGGATCGGTTGGTCCAAATAGCGCGATGGTTGGTGTTTTCACCGCCACCCCTAAATGCATGGGGGCGCTATCGGTACATAACAATAAGTTCGCATTGGCGATTGTAGCCGCAAGTTTGCCCACATCATCTGGGGAGGTCACTTTGACATTGGGAGCAGTTGCCAGTAAGGTAGCGACAAACTCGCGATCGTCCGGGCCTTGGAGAACGACAATCGATAAATCGGGTTGCTTTTGCTGCAAGTTCTGAATCACCTGCTGCCAGCGATCGCCCGGATAAATCTTATCAAGACCTTTGTCTTTTGCCAGTTGGCTAGAACCGCCATGAATCAACAAATAGCCATTCTCGCCAATTCCGAGACGTTTTTGCTCGGCATTAGCCCATTCAATATCTTTTTTGGGGACATTAATCGCTAGTTCTGGACAAGGGGTAGTAATGCCCAAACCTTGGAGTAAATCGTGATACATCTGGGCCGCATACTGTTCGGGCTTCAGCGTCACGGGATTGGTGAGAAACCAAGATGCGGTTTTACCATACCCAACGCGGACAGGAATGCCCGTGAGCCATAATAGCAAACCAACCGTTGAGCGTTGACCGAGGGATAGGGCGATATCGTATTCGCGATCGCGAATCACCCCTAATAAATTGCCCCAGTCTGCCAGACTATTGCGATCTTTGAAGTCATAGGGAATGACACTTTCCACAGACTTACAAACGCGATAAGCGCCCTTGGCGCGAGGTTCTACAACGACATCGATCTCGGCTTCAGGGTA
>JAAHGE010000857.1 GCA_010672635.1 Desertifilum sp. SIO1I2
TGCAGAATCTAGTCTTGGCTAGCTGCGGGTATCGTCTGAGTCGAAGAATCGGGAAAGAGTTTCTTGAGAAACTGAGAAAACTGGACTGCCAATCGATAAGGCAGCAAGCGCAGTAGCAAAACTTTGAACAGCAGTCGTTGAGTTTTGCGTTCTAATAGGAATTGTGGATATAACTGTAAGGCTTTTTGTAACTTTTGACTAGCTTGTTTTACGCCTTCTTCATTAGAAACATGGGCAATGCAAAGTTGCGATAAAAAGCGATAGGTATGCGCTAAACTCCGATTCTTGAGCGGTTGTAACTCAGCGGGTGCAGCCGCAAATGCTGTTTCTGTAACTTTAAGAATATAGGTTTCCATCACATCCACTTTAGAAGTCATGGATTGGGAGGAACGGCGATAGAGAATTTGATAGTGAGGCACTAACGCAAACGGACATAGCGCTGCAAGGCGAATATAATAATCCCAATCCTCAGCCGATTTCAACGTCGGATCGAATTTTCCTGCCGCTTCAATATATTGGCGACGAACTAAGATATTTGAGCCGCTAGAAATAAAGTTACATAAGAGTAGATCGGGATAAACATTCCCCTGAAAGTAAAGGGGTTCCCAGGCGTATAAAAAATCGCTATTTTCATCAATAAATGCCGTCCAGCTATAGACCACTCCGGCTTCGGGATTGGCTTGTAAGGCTGCAACTTGCGCTTCTAGTTTATCGGGCGTCCACAAATCATCAGCATCAATAAAGCTTATATATTCCCCGGTTGCGCGCTCAATTCCTCGATTTCTGGCAACGGGTAGTCCCCCATTTTCATAGGAAAAAACTTTTAAGCGCGGGTCATTAATTTTACTTAAAATTTCAAGCGTATTGTCTTTAGAACCATCATTGATAACAATAATTTCCAGATCTTGTAGGGTTTGCTTTTGAATCGAGTCAATAGTTTCTAGAATTGTCTTTTGGGCGTTATAAGCTGGAATAATGACAGAAACAAGGGGCATAATGGGTTAACCTCTAGTTAAGATTGATACATCGCTTGCAGTCCCGATTTAACTCAACTCGGCATGAGTTAACTCCTTCGGTGTTTTTTCTGCTTCTAAGGGGGGCAACTCTTCATTTAAGGTAATGCCAATGACGACTAAAGCTGGCCAGGTAATATAAGCGAGCGCTTCTAAATTTTCTCCGAAGGAATAAGCAAAATAAACCAAAAGTAAGCTTAAACAAACGCGAGCGGTACGGCTGCTTTGGGCGCGAATAAAAACTTCAATAAAAGTCCATAACATGGCACAAGCAAAGGCAATAAAACCGACTATTCCATGTAAAAATAGCAGACCAAACCAATGATGGTGGGAACCAATCGGCATCTGTTCGACAACGCGAGGGCCTCTCGGATCGATAATGCCTCTCCCCCAAATTGGGGCTTCTGTTCGCCATCGATAGAGCGTAATATTGGCTAAATCCGCTCTAACCTGCGAAGAGGCGGCCCGCTGACCGTCAAAGTCTCTTTTAAGGTCTTCTAAGAAAATAATCAGGCGCGGTCCAAATAAACCTGCAACAAAACTGGCAGCGCCTGCACCACCGAGTACCACAGGCTGAGAAACCCTTGATAAAAACCAACTAGCAACGGGAACAACAACTAAACAAATATTGGAGAGTCGCGACGCCGAAACCCATGCCATTGCTGCGGCACCCACTGCCCCCAGGAAGCGCCATTTTTTACTAGGGTCTGCCCAAGCCAGAAAAAAGTATAAACTGCCAATCAATCCTAATGCTGGGGCCCAAGGTGCAAATAAATACAGGCGATTGGTACTCCAATATTTGTA
>JAAHGE010000858.1 GCA_010672635.1 Desertifilum sp. SIO1I2
TTTTTTGAGATCGCTAAAAGGACCGATCGCGGTCGGACTGCTCTTAGCGATCTCAAAAAATCAACTTGCACGATCGCTCACGCCCAAATCTCGGAGGACTTTTATATTTTAGGCGCTTTCAGATGCCATTCAGTGGTTTGCTCGTAAGCGTAAGCTACTTGGAACAAAAGCTCCTCCCTTAGCACATTTCCCACCAGTTGTAAACCAATCGGCAATCCTTGTTCGTCAAAACCGCAGGGAATGCTAATTCCTGGCAAGCCTGCGAGGTTGACGGGGATGGTCATTAAGTCGGTGAGGTACATACTTAGAGGATCTTCTGTCTTTTCACCAGCTTTAAAGGCGGTAATCGGGGCGGTTGGAGACACTAACAAATCAACTTGAGCAAAGGCTTTTTCAAAGTCTTCTTTAATCAGCGTCCGCACTTTTTGGGCTTTGAGGTAATAGGCGTCATAATACCCCGCAGACAGGGCATAAGTGCCAATCATAATCCGCCGCTTGACTTCGGGGCCGAATCCTTGCGCCCTAGTTCTCTGGTACATCGACAGCAGGTTTTCGCCTTCCGGGACGCGGAATCCATACTTGACGCCATCGTAACGCGCCAGGTTCGCCGAGGCTTCCGATGGAGCAATCACATAATAGGCGGGGAGTCCGTACCGGAAGCGGGGACAAGAAATCACTTGAATTTCTGCCCCTAAATCTTGGAGGTGTTGCAGGGCGTTTTTAACGGCTTCTTCGACGATGGGATCTAACCCTTCGCCAAAGGTTTCTTTAATCACGCCGATGCGGATGCGGCTTTTGGGTTTGAGATCGGGTCTGAGGGCTTTGGCGTAGTCGGGGATGGGGACATTGAGGCTAGTGGAGTCTTTGGGATCGTATCCGGCGATCGCCCCCAGCAAAATAGCGGCATCTTCCACCGTCCGTCCAAACGGACCAATTTGATCTAAAGAGGAGGCATAGGCGACTAAACCATAGCGCGACACCAAACCGTAGGTGGGTTTCATCCCCACCACACCACAGAAGGAAGCAGGCAAGCGAATCGATCCGCCCGTATCCGATCCCAGGGCCACAACGCTTTCTTGGGCAGCCACAGCCGCCGCCGATCCCCCAGAGGAACCTCCCGGAACGCGTTCTAAGTCCCACGGGTTGGCGGTGATTTGGTAGGCGGAAGTTTCGGTGGAACTTCCCATTGCAAATTCATCTAAGTTAGCTTTCCCCACCATGACGGCTCCGGCGTCAAAGAGTTTTTGCGTCACCGTAGATTCGTAGGGAGGAACAAAATCTTGGAGAATGCGCGAGGCGCAGGTGGTGGGAATTCCTTGGGTACACATATTATCTTTGACCGCAATGGGAATTCCGGCTAGCAAGCCAATTTCTTCTCCAGCCGCGATCTTGGCATCCACAGCTTTAGCCTGTTCTAAGGCGCGATCTGCGGTGACGCACAGAAAACTATGGAGTTTTGGCTCTAGTGTGGAGATGCGATCTAGAGTTTCCTGAGCAATTTCAACGGCCGATCGCTCTTTGCTAATCAGTTGTTGATGCAACTCGCGAATAGATGCCATGCAGCAATTCCTTTTCTTCGTTGGGAGTCCAAATTCAAGTTTGACACTCTTCCGGTCATAAATCGGAAGATTATCGGTTCAATCATCTGCCGAAATGCGATCGCATCCGGCTAATTTCCCCTAGACATGGAACAGCCTCCGGTAGGCTTTACCCGGTCTTGAAATGCCAAAGTACCTATTTTAGCCAATTTTGGGAACAGGGTAGACAGGGGGAATCAGCGCGATCGCCTTCGGTGAGATTTTCCCAGAAGGCGA
>JAAHGE010000859.1 GCA_010672635.1 Desertifilum sp. SIO1I2
CCACTGCGGATGCTTCGCTGAGGTTCGAGGGGGCGAGCTGAAAGGGTCCTGGCGCAAGCCCGAAGGAGCCGGCCCGTGCGCGGATCAGGGCGACAGGCGTGTGCCACTTCCCCCGGCGTGCAGGGGAGCCGTCTTCGCCGCGACCCAACACCGGTTAGGGCGCCGCGCGCGCGGGAGGTCGATGGCGGCAAGCGTGGTTCATGACTACTCAAGGGATTCAGCAGGCGATGTGTACGGGGGGAACGGCTTCGATTGCGCCGATTACCCGGTGGTTGCGGCAAAAACTGCCCAGTGCAGCTATTATCCAAGATACCTATCCAACCGATCGTTCGCCCGGTTGCAGTCGGGTGGCGTATGGGTTGGCGACGTTAGCGTTTTATCCTCAGATTCTGGAGTTGTCGCGCCAGCAATATCACGATTATTTTTTGCTGCGCGAATTGCTGAAAAATTTGCCTACTCAGCCAACGTCTGCCCAGCAAATTCTACAACGCTTGGAACGTCAAGGAATTAATACGCGCGTTTGTGCTAAACAGGTTGTTGGTTTTTTGGAAGGGAAGTTACCTCCGGGTTTGGTTCCCACGGATTGTCCGTCTCTATTGGCGACAACTGCGGCGCAAAATCCCGATTATCAGGTGTTGAGCGCTGCGCCCCTGTTTGAGAAAACTGAAGATCGGACTTATAATGCAAATTCGGTTCAGTGCGATCGCGCGCGTCAATATCTCGATCGCATTCTCGAAGGGTCTATGCAAACCTTAGAGGAACCCTACACCGTCAGGTTAGGACTTACCCGCAAACCATGAATTTACCCACTTGGATTACTCTGTCTCGATTGCTTGGCGTTCCCGTTCTGTTATATGGGTTGGCGCATCCCACCCTCACGAGTCGCTGGGTGTGTTTGGCGGTGTTTTTGCTGGCGGCGGGAACGGATTGGTTGGATGGGTATTTGGCACGCAAACTCAATCAAGTCACGGATTTGGGTAAGTTTCTCGATCCGTTGGTGGATAAGTTTCTGGTGTTAGCGCCGTTGATGTCGCTGATTGAGTGGGGGGTGGTTCCAGCTTGGGGGGTGTTTTTAATTTTGGCACGGGAGTTGGCGATCGCGGGATGGCGGGTGAACCAAACTCAGATTTCTGGTGCAAATCTTTGGGGAAAGCTGAAAACGGTGAGTCAAATTTTAGCGGTTTCTCTTCTGATTGCACCCCTAGGCGCACAATGGGAAGTTGTGGCGAAGGGTGCGTTTTGGCTGGCGGTGGCGCTAACCTTGATTTCGGGTTTGATTTATATTATTCCCAGTTCGGCGACGGCTGAACCCGCAGCCAAAGTTTAAGCAAGATAGTCGCGTAGGTTGGGTTGAGGCACGAAACCCAACACAACCCTTGCTGCTGTTGGGTTACGCTACGGCTGAACCCACAGTTAAAGTTTAAAGTGGCTTTAGGATTTAACCAGTAAAAATACGCCCACTGCAAGGGTGATGCACCCAGCGACTTGATTGAGACCTTTACGGATATTGGCACTCATCAGCACTCTGGCTTTATTGGCCATGAAAGCATAACTGAGTTTAACGCCTCCGACGGCAGTCGCGGCGATCGCGATAACGATTGCGGTATCCAAGTAGGTAATTTGTGACAAATCGAGAAAAGCGGGAAAAAAGCCTAAGTAAAATAAGGTGGCTTTTTGATCGGCTAAGGTAATGGAGAGTCCTGTCAAGAAACTCGCTAGCCAAGAGGATTTTCCGATGGTTTGGGTTTCTACTTTCTCAGGTTTTGAGCGATATAACCCTATCCCTAAAAGGATAAGATACGCACCGCC
>JAAHGE010000086.1 GCA_010672635.1 Desertifilum sp. SIO1I2
CCGAGCACGAGATAGAACACCACCAGCGCGATCAGCATCTCGAATTTCGACAGGCCGAGCCCGGCGATGAAATCGGTCAGCATCGCGGTCAGGCCGACCTGCCAAACGGCAAAGTCAGCATACTGTAAGGGTAATTCGGGTAATGCCAGTAAGGGGTCGCTAGTCGAATTTTCCTTACATGCCTCGTAGAGGATGGCGAGTTCTGGCAGGAAGGCATTGTAAATTGAAATGCCATCCATGATGATGTGATGGAAGGTGAGGAATAGCCGAGAATCGGTATCGCCAAGCTGAATGAACGTGGCCCGCATCATGGGGCCGGTGGCTAGATCGAAGGGGGCTTTGGCTTCTTGTCTGGCAAGGTGCAAGGCTTGTTCTTCTCGTTGATTGCTTGGAAGTTCCCTTAAATCAACACAAGGTAAGTCAAAGGTGGCTGCGGGCGGATCGATAACTTGAACGGGTTTTCCCTCGACGGTCATGAAGCGGGTTCTTAAGCTTTCATGGCGTTTAATTAATTCGTGCAGCGCTTTTTCTAGGGCTTCTACTTGGATTTCGCTGGCAAAATGAATCGTGCAAGGTTCGTTATAAACGGGGGCGTCGGGGGCGAGTTGCTTGAGAAACCACAATTGTTGTTGGTTCCAAGACAGCGGTAAGTATGGATGGCGGGGAACGGGTTGAAGGGGGGCGACGGGCTGGCGCGTTTGGGTAGCGTTGCTTTCTAAGATGCGTTGTGCTAGGGAAGCCACGGTTGGACAAGTAAATAAACTATCTCCGGGGAGTTCTACCTGTAAAGCATTGCGAAGGCGGCCGTCAATTTGGATGGCGAGTAAAGAATGACCCCCCAAGGCTAAGAAGTTATCGTAAATTCCGACGCGTTCAATACCCAGAACATCTGCCCAAATTTCAGCCAGCGTTGCTTCTAATTCGGTGCGAGGGGCAAGATATTGTTCTTCTAGATCGGGTCGGCTGGCATCGGGGGCGGGTAAAGAACGCCGATCGACTTTACCATTGGGGGTAAGGGGGAGTGTTTCTAGCAAGACAAAGCGATCGGGCGTCATATAATCGGGGAGTTTGTCTTGCACAAAACACCGCAGGCGCGGAATCAATTTTTGGGCAACGATCTGTTGCAGGGGTTGGTTGGCGTAGTGCTGCCAAGGTTGAAGGGAAATGGGAGTTTCTGCGGCGAGGACGAGGGGAGAATCTATTGCAGCCTGTTGAAACACCACATCGTAGCAACCGGAAGCGTTTGTATTTAACCAACTGATGTGAATTTGATAGTTGAGGAGTTGGGCGAGTTGCCAAAGGGCTTCGGGATCGAGGCCTTGGGGGGGTTGGGTTTGCAGGTGGGTTTGCCATTCTCCTACGGTGTCGGGTGCGGCGTTACTATGCAACCATTGCAGGGTTTTGAGTTCGGTTTCTACACGGGCGTTGGTAATGTGTCGCCAGCCGATTTTGGGGGGACGCTGCGATCGCAATCTTCCTTCGATCTCAAGGGGCGTCCAATGGGGTTGCCACTCTAACCATTGAATATCAGAAGTGATGGGTAAAGGTTCGCCAATCTCGAGGGTTACGTCGTAGCGAAAGCGGGTTAATTCGTTGTGGTGAATGCCGCGTTTGGGCAGAATTTCAATTTGGGCAATCTCTGGGAGGTGGTGTTTGAGGGCGCTGAAGAAGGCCGGATCGATGACGAGTTCTTCTTCTTGGGCGATCGCCAATTGCGTGGTATTGAGTAATTGCGATCGCCTCTCGCCTTCATCAGCCCGGTACAGTTGCACGGAGGTATGATACGCCTCTAATAAGGGCAGACTCTGCAAGTCTCCTAAAAAGATTTTGCCCCCTTTGCGGACGGCTTTGACGGCTTTTGCTAAGACTGCAACCAGATAGTCAATGCTGGGGAAATGCTGAATGACAGAATTAATAATCAGGGTATCGAGACTGGCCTCAGCAATGCCATCAAAGTTATCGGCCGCTCGTTCTAGCAGGGTGACATGTTCTAACCCCGGTACGGACTGGCGCATCTGTTCGATACAGCGCAGGGCTTGACCGGAGAAGTCCGCCGCCCAATAGTGGGTGCAGTGGGGGGCGATGCGGGACACCAGCAACCCGGTACCGCAACCAATCTCAAGTACCTGTTGGGGTTGCAGTTGTAGAATGCGTTCTACAGTATGCTCGACCCATTCATGCATTTCCGCTTCCGGGATAGGTTGCCCGGTGTAGCTGCTATTCCAACCCACAATGTTAAAGGTTTGGTTTTGAAGGGCGGGCGTCTGGCTGTAGGTGGTATTGTAGATGGCTTGCCATTGCGAGAGCAGTTCGCTGTCCTCATCGGCTTCTGAAGCGTTTTGGGGCGGACGGACGACGTAGGCCACCAAGCGCTTATGATTGGGACTATCTTCTCGAACGATGACAACGGCATCTCCCACTTCCGGATGCTGGCGCAGGGTGGCTTCAATTTCGCCCAGTTCGATGCGGAAGCCGCGAATTTTGACTTGATGGTCTATGCGACCGATAAATTCAATATTGCCATCGGGAAGATAGCGCCCCAGGTCGCCCGTACAGTAGAGGCGATCGCCAGTTTGGGGATGGATGATAAAGCGATCGCGGGTTTTTTCAGGGTCTCGCCAATAGCAGCGGGCTAGCCCCATTCCTCCAATATAAAGCTGTCCGGCTTCCCCATTCTGGCAGGGTTCTAGATACTCGTTGAGGATGTGGAATTGCTGGTGGGTCATCGGGCGACCGTAGGGGATGCTTTTCCAATGAGGCTCAATTTGAGTAATGGGGTACAGGATCGACCAAATTGAGGCTTCTGTGGCTCCTCCCAGGCTGATGACGGCGGTTTGGGGGCTGCCTAGAGTCCGGATGCGGTCGGGCAGGGTCAGGGGTATCCAGTCGCCGCTGAGGAGGACGAGGCGCAGGCTATCGGGTAGGTTGAGGTGGCGCGCTGCGGCATAATCAACCAGCATTTGCATTAAGGGGGGGGCAGAGTCCCAAAGGGTAATTTGGGCCTGGTGTAAGGTGTCTAGCCACTCGGCTGGATCGGGCGAGGCTGAGGCGCTGGGGATAACGACGGTACCGCCCACAGCGAGCAAGCCGAAGATGTCGTAGACAGATAGGTCAAAGCTGAAGGAGGAAACGGCTAAAACGCGATCGCTCCTCGTAACGCTAAAGCGCTGGTTAATGTCGAGGAGGGTGTTGACAGCACCCCGATGGGCGATCGCGACGCCTTTGGGTTTGCCTGTGGAACCAGAGGTGTAGATGACATAGGCGAGGTTATCGGGGGTTACGTCACTTTGGGGATTTTCAGCGGGCGTACTGTCTAGGTCTGTATCTAAGCAGATGACTTGTGCGGTATGCTCTGGTAGAGAGGGGAGTAAGGCTTTTTGAGTCAGTAAGACAGGCGTTTGCGAATGCTCTAACATATACGCCAGTCGGTCGGGGGGGTAACTGGGATCGAGGGGAACGTATGCACCTCCCGCTTTGAGGATAGCCAGTAAGCCAATAACCATTGTGAGCGATCGCTCGACGCAGATCGCAACTAGAACTTCCGGGCCAACTCCTAACTGTTTGAGGCGATGGGCGAGTGAGTTGGCTCGGTCATTCAATTCCTGGTACGTTAAGGACTGCTTTTGATAGACTGCTGCGATCGCATCTGGCGATCGTTGAACTTGGAACTCAAAGAGTTGATGGAGACAAGCCTCCTGAGAATTACCAAGCATTGCGATTTTTCCTTTGGTTGTGAAGTATGAGTTCTAGGGAGCGATGGCGAGAAGTAAAGTCCGAAGTTTGCAAGTCCAGGCTTGCGTTGCCAGGTTATAGAGATGTTCTTAAGTCCAAAAGGGGTTGATTGAATAAAGCGCTCTCGGTTGGGTGCACCAGGTGCTTGACTATAACGTCTCTACAGGATAGAAGGGGCTAGTTAAGGCTTTATTTTGCTGGCTGAAGAATAATCCGATACCTGTTGAACTTATATGTGTAAAGCTTAAGCTTGCAGCGATCGCGGTCACTGTTTTTTAGAATTAATCTCAATAAACGCGAAAGCCTGCACTCTCTTCGCGCGAGCGTGCAGGCAATGGTAAGGCTTTGAGGCGTTAGGTTAGGGTCTGCTGTTGTAGGAAACGCGATAGATGACCCCATTGGTATCATCGGTAAATAACATCGAACCGTCTGGGGCGATCGCTAAACCCACAGGTCTACCAAATTGGGCTTGTCCATCGTTTGTGAGGAACCCCGTAATAAAGTCCTCAAATTGGACGGGTCGATTATTCTCAAAGCGGACGCGTACCAGCTTATATCCTGCGGGTGGGTTGCGGTTCCACGAACCTCGCATGGCAATAAAGGCATCTCCGCGATAGTCGGCGGGAAACTGGGAGCCATTATAAAACGCGAAGGCTAGGGGAGCACTGTGGGCTTGGTAGGTGAGAACGGGGGGTTCGGTTTGGGTTTGACAAAACTCTGCCTTACTCATCCCTTCAGGGTTGGCGGAGAGGAAGACATCCGGTTGGCGATCGCCCCAACAAAACGGCCAGCCATAATGTCTACCCTGTTGAATGCGGTTCAGTTCTTCGGGGGGTTGATCTTCGCCGCGCCAGTCAGAACCATGATCCATTCCCCACAACTCGCCCGTGACGGGATGCCATGCAAAACCAATGGTATTTCGCAACCCACGGGCATAGATGCTGCGGTTGCTACCATCGGCTTGCGCCCGCAGTAGGGTGGCGTGTTCTTCGTTGGGTTCGTTGCAAGCATTGCAGGTACTCCCCACCGATAAGTACAGCATCCCATCGGGCCCAAAGGCTAGGGTGCGGTTGGGGTGTTGTCCGGCATCAGGGATATCGTCAATTAACAGTTGCGGCGATCCTTCGGTACCGTCAGGCCGCAGATCGGCAGCGTAAAGTTCTGTATTGGTGACAAAGTACAGGCGGTTTTGGTGAATGGTAATGCCGTTCACATATTCTAGATCGGAGGCGACTGTACGTCGTCGATCGGCGCGTCCGTCGCCATTGGTATCGGTGAGGGCGAGGACATCCCCTTGTTCGCGGCGCGTTACGTAAATGGTGCCGTTGGGGGCGACTGCAATTTTGCGAGGGTTGCCGAGATCGGTGGCGACAACGCTGATTTGGAACCCTTCAGGCAGCCTTAAGCGTTGCACTAATGCTTCGTTGAATTCTAACAGTTCGGGGGTGAAAAGATGCCCTTCCATCCGTTCGATTCGGAGTTGTTCGGGCAGTTGGGAATAGGCGGGAGAGAGAATTCCAAGAAGGAATGCTCCGGCAAGCAATAAACGTCCTGATGTTCTCTTGAAGAGCATAAACGGGTTCTCTGAGCGGTTGTTGAAGGATAGGAGGGAGGCTGCAAAATGAGGTTGAGCAATTTCCCGTAAGAGTCGCAACTGATTAACTGACTAATAGGATTAACGTGTTGTCCGAACGACCCTTACCCACAGGAGAGGGAATAACCCTCACCCTCACCCTCTCCCACAGGAGAGGAAATAAAGCGCTGATTGGCTCCCTTCTCCTGATGGGAGAAGGGTTGGGGATGAGGGCAAATGAGTGAGTGTCAGTCAACCAGGAGGCGCAGAGTTAGAGGGATTTGGTGGATAGGATTCGGCTCAAGCTGTAGCGAATTTCAAACATGTGTTTGGGCCAGGGAGATTCAGAGCCATATCGATGGATTTAATTGTGGCAAATCATGCAAGATTGAGATGAATTGCTTGGCTTTTGGCAATTCAAAATGAGGGATTTAATGCTCTTTTTGAAGTTTTATCGAAGCAACTTTTAAGGGTAGGATGGACTGGCTTTCTCAAACTGAAATGAACTGGAGTTAGGTTAAAAGATTGCGATCGCGATCGCATCTTCCAAAAGAAGGAAACTACTTGATAGACTGCTGTCTCAAAATCATCCCAAAGTTAGAGTTTTTGTGAAGTTAGATTGGATTGTTTTTGGTGAGGAGCGAGATTGATGAATGCTTGTTGGGATCGCATCCTCACAAGAATTAGCGATTCCTCTTTAAAAGTTTCATCAGAAGATTGGCTAATCTTAAATCGATTGCAAGAAAATTTTGTCGTTGAATTAGCCGCGCTGCAAACTCAAGTCGATTGTCTAGAAACCCAAGTTAATCAACTGGAAAGTCAACAATTTTCTCCCATTGTTCAGCTTAATACCTCAGTGGTGTTCGCGGGGACTGACCTAATGGGCGATCGCGCTGATGGCAACCCCGATACGCAGATTAATTCTAATTTTGCCCTCAACTACCGGATGCGATCGCTTAATGGTACGCTTGCAATCTTCTAACCGCGTTCCCAACTTTAGCGGCGTTTCGGGTACCGAGATGACGCGCCTTTCCTTTATCTGGTGAACCTAGACCACAACGCCGCTAACGGGAATATTTTTGTGGGGACTTTTCGCACCGTGTTTAACTTCTAAACGCGAGATCCCCAGAACTTGGGGATCTCAACGGTTGAGTTAAGCAGGAACCTTACTCTTCTGTTGTCGCATCCAATGACGGTGTTGCGCGATCGCTTCAATGAACGTTTGAGCAACCGCCTGCATATCGGAGGGTTGTTGAACGCTGACAACGCCGGAGTCGCTGCGGACTTCTCCTGAAGCACCGTCTAGGCTAACCCCTTGAATTTGGGAGGTCTTCAGCAGTTCCTCCCCTTCCCCGGTGGCTGCGATCGCCTTACCATGTCGGAATGCTTCATTGATAAAATGGATCGCATCGCCTTGTTGTTTAAGCGTCTCAATACTTTGCTGACCGCCAGGGACATAAATCGCATCAAACATCACTGAGGCCGAGGTCAAAAATGTCTTATCCACCTCCATTTCCTCACCCGTCGAACTGGTAATGGTATTGCTAAATTGCGAAACAATCATCGCCTTCGCACCCGCGTTTTGTAAGGCTTGTTGCATCGCATTTAACTGGGAGTTATCAAACCCATCGGCGACTAAAATCGCCACTTGACGGCTTGACACGGTATCCTTAACCGTATTTTCCATACTCAAAGCCGGAGAACTTTGACCGTGGTTCTGCGCGACAGGTTGGGGTTCGGGAATACCAATACCTTTAGCGACGCGTTTGGCGAGTTCGTTGTCAATTTGGTTAAATAAATCCACCATCCGCTGGCGAATCTCTTTATATTGCACTTTGCCTAACTCAAAGTGAGCCGCCGAGACGATGTGGTCTTTCTCCGCTGGGGACATGCTATTCCAAAATAGCGTTGCTTGGCTGAAGTGGTCTTTGAAGCTATCGCTACGCTTGCGAATTTTATGACCTTCCACTTTTTCGGCGTAGTGCGTAAAGGCGCGCAGGTTTTCTGGGTTCGCCATCGGACAGCCACCACCTAGGGAGTTGGGAGAATAATTGGTGCGACCTTTATCAATGGTCTGGCGAGAATACCCGTCGCGCTGGTTGTTGTGAACCGGACAGACGGAACGGTTAATGGGAATTTCGGCAAAGTTGGGGCCGCCTAGGCGGATCAGTTGCGTATCGAGATAGGAGAAGAGACGACCTTGCAGTAGGGGGTCGTTACTAAAGTCAATACCCGGAACGACATGACCGGGGTGAAAGGCGACTTGTTCGGTTTCAGCAAAGAAGTTATCTGGGTTGCGGTTCAAAACCATTTTGCCAATGATTTTGACGGGTACCATTTCCTCTGGAATGATTTTGGTGGGGTCGAGGATGTCAAAGTCGAATTTATGCTCGTCTTCCTCTTCAATGATTTGCACCCCTAATTCAAATTCGGGATACTCTCCCATTTCAATCGCATTCCACAGGTCGCGACGATTATAGTCGGGGTCTTTCCCGGCGAGTTTTTGCACTTCATCCCAAACCAGGGAGTGCATTCCTAGTTTGGGTTTCCAGTGAAATTTCACAAAGCGTGCTTTTCCGGCTTCGTTGACGAAGCGGAAGGTGTGAACGCCAAAGCCTTCCATCATTCGGTAGCTTCTGGGTAAGGCCCGGTCGGATAGTACCCACATAATCATGTGCATGGATTCGGGCATTAGGGAGATAAAATCCCAGAAGTTATCATGCGCGGCGGAAGCTTGGGGAATTTGATTATGCGGTTCTGGTTTAATGGAGTGAACCAGGTCGGGAAATTTAATGGCGTCTTGGATAAAGAAGACGGGCATATTGTTGCCCACTAAGTCGTAAACGCCTTCTTCGGTATAAAATTTGGCGGCAAAACCGCGCACGTCGCGCACGGTATCGGCTGAACCTCGGAAGCCGACAACGGTGGAGAAGCGCACAAAGACGGGGGTTTTGACGTTAGGATCTTGGAGGAATTTGGCTTTGGTATATTCCGCCATTGATTCGTAAACTTGGAAGTAACCGTGCGCTCCTGAACCGCGAGCATGAACGACTCGTTCGGGAATTCGTTCGTGGTCGAAGTGGGTCATTTTTTCGCGGAAATGGAAGTCTTCCAACAGGGTAGGGCCGCGTTCTCCCACTTTTAGAGAGTTATCTGTATCGTCAACGCTGACCCCTTGGTTTGTTGTCAGTTCTTCTCCTGTTTCTCTACGAAAGGTTTCGAGTTGTTTGTCTTTGCTATGCTCATCTACTCTACGCTCATCGTTCATGGTAATTCTACCTAGGGAAATTCTGAAGGGCGGTTTCCATTCTGTGGCTCGGCATTAGGGTCTACAAAAAGAGGAATGGAAGGCTCTATTTCTTTCAACTTTAGAAGGAATTTTGAAGGAAAGATGACTCGGTAGAGATTTATGACTTAGGGTAGATTTTGTCGATTTCAAAACAACGCGATCGCTCTCTCGTTAGACTGATGAATTTTGCAGTTTTGTCTGAACTAAAATTGCGATCGCGCCGAGAAATTAAGTGGGGTTTAATGCTGTATTAACGTTGAATTTGTGACTTGAACAGCTTTTACTAAGTCTTGATGAACATTTTTTGAGGCGGCAACGATGAATCCTGGACGCTGATAATCGGTGTTTGAATGTAGGGGTGGGGGTGGATTTCCTTCTAAGGTGGTAACGATGCACCCGGCGGACTGTGCTAGAAAGGCTAAAGCGGCTCCATCGATCCATTTCCCCGTCCGAATAATAGCTCCAGCTAATTCACCGCTTAACATGCCATTGAGATTGGGGATTTGTTCCTCGTGAGAATAGCTGGTTGCAATCGTAAAAACTTGATACTGGTCGTCTAAAGCTGGTGCGATCGCTTCCATTCCCCACCCTAATAAAATAGCGGGTTGCGTTTCGCTAATTTGTAAAGGACGACACGCCTCTAGGGGATCTTCTAATTTTCCTTGCCAAGCGCCTTCACCCCGCAAGGCATAATAGTAGGTATCTTGGGCGGGAGAAATGGCGAGTACGGCTTCAAATTCATCTGAGTTCAGAACGGATAGGATGATTTGATAATTATCATGTCCGTCGAGGTAAAATTGAGTCCCATCAATCGGATCGAGGGTGACTAAATAATCGCCTTGTTCGCCTAAGTCAATGGCTCGAAAATATTTGGTATTGTACGATTGCTCGTATTCTTCTCCAAAAAAACGAATGTTGGGGAATGAACCAATTAGTGCGACTTCTACAAGAGTTTGAATAGATAAGTCTGCATCGCTTAAAGCGGCTGCAAACATATTTTCCTGTTGTTCTTTAATCGGACGTGCAGCAATTTGCGGTTGAATTTGTCGCGCATAAGCGGCTGCAACTCTCAGATGAGGAAGGAGGGTTTCGAGAATCTGGCGGGGGGTTGGTGTTTGCTGCATCACAATTCTTAATTCAGGTTTGCAAGGAAAGCCACTGTCTACTTTAAAGGGTTTCGCAACGCCAGAAGCACGCGGTTGGGATTTATTTCGGGGGAGCGAGCGTGCTTTGGTTTGAAATTGCTAGAATAAAGAACTCAAGGATTGCGATCGCAAGGGTTATCGGTGAATGCGTCAAACCCTAATTGTGTTATTGGCAATTAGCATTATTGTTCTCTGCATTTTTGCTTTTCCTGTTTTGAAAAGATGGCAAAGACAGCGGATTAAGCGGCGCTGTTTTCCGCCCCTGTGGCAAGCAATTGTTGAAAACAATGTGGCAATGTACTGGGCGTTAACCCCTCAAGAACGCCGCCGACTACAAGGTCATATCCAAGTCTTTTTATCAGAAAAACAATTTATTGGTTGCCAAGGACTTCAGGTGACGTTAGAAATGAAGCTAACGATTGCAGCAGTTTCTTGTTTATTATTACTCAACGAACGCGGCACCTATTTTCCCAAGCTCCAATCTATTTTAATCTATCCCAATACTTATTTTGTGAAAGAAGTAACTAGCAATGATGGTTATATTATGGAAGAAACCCAGGTAGCTCGCTTAGGGGAGTCTTGGAGTCGCGATCAATTAGTTTTGTCTTGGGAACAGGTGCAGCGAGATACTCAAAACTGGAAAGATGGACATAATGTAATTTTACATGAGTTTGCTCACCAACTCGATCAAGAGGATGGGCGGGCTGAAGGGGTGCCGATTTTATTACAAAAATTAGATTATGAAATTTGGTCAAAAGTGATGTTACGGGAGTATCAAAATCTTTGTATAAATGTTGAAAAAGGGATGAAGACCACTTTAGATTATTATGGTGCGACTAACCCCGCAGAGTTTTTTGCAGTGGCAACGGAAACTTTTTTTGAAAAGCCGCGCCAACTCCGAAAAAAGCATCCCGAACTCTATGAACAGTTGCAGCACTATTATCAACTCGATCCGGCTCAGTGGATTTAGACTTGCTATATTGAGGTTCGGTTGTGTTGGGTTTCGTGCCTCAACCCAACCTACGCGACTACCCTTTTTGACGTTTAGTTTGCTATCGGAGTTTGATGAAGGGGAATTTCAATTCTAAATTCTGAACCCTGGCCGAGTTGTGAATTGCACTGAAGACTTCCGCCATGTTTCTCGACAATAATCTGATGGCTGATCGCGAGTCCTAGACCCGTTCCCTGACCAACTGGTTTAGTGGTAAAAAAGGGATTGAATAAGCGCGATCGCACTGACTCGCTCATTCCAGGGCCATTATCTTTGATAGAAATGGCGACGCGTCCGGTTTCTAACAGATAATGGGTTGTAATCTGGATGGTACTGGGATTGGCTTGAATCTCAGCTAGCGATCGCTGTTTGTTATATTCTTCCAAAGCGTCAATCGCATTGGTGAGAATATTCATAAAAACTTGATTTAACTGTCCGGCATAACATTCAATGCGTGGTAAGCGACTGTAGTCTTTAAGGATAGCGATCGCCGGACGGTCAGCCTTGAATTTTAGGCGGTTTTGCAAAATTAGTAAGGTGCTATCAATTCCCTCATGAATATCTACAGCCTTCATTTCAGCCTCATCAAGGCGCGAGAAATTTCGCAGGGATAAAACACTTTGTCGAATTCGATCCGCACCCACTTCCATAGAAGATAGCAGCCTGGGTAAGTCTTCGATTAAAAACTCCAAGTCAATCTCTTCAATCTGGTTGAGAATTTCAGTGCTGGGGTTAGGATAGGTGGTTTGATATAAGTGTAGAAGCTCCAATAAATCTGAAGTATACTCTCTCGCTGGAGCCAGATTGCCATAGATGAAGTTAACGGGGTTGTTGATTTCATGGGCTACACCTGCGACTAACTGACCTAAACTTGACATTTTTTCGCTTTGGATCAGTTGCGCTTGGGTTTGTTGAAGTTCTTCTAAGGCTTTTTGAATCGCTTGCTCGGCATTTTTGTGCGCGCTAATATCCGTGAGCGTCCCCACGTAGCTTTTAATCGTGCCATCGGTTTCTAACTCTGGTAATGTTTGGCACAAAACCCAGCAAATCTCGCCATTCGGACGTAAAAAGCGGTACTCGCACTGATAGTGATAGTTTTGTTCGCTAGCCGCTTTTTGCCATTCCTGCATCATGCGTTCCCGATCGTCGGGATGAATGGCATTTATCCATCCCCCACCTAAAAGTTCCTCAGCAGTTCGTCCAGTTAAGTAACAGGTGCGCTCGTTTGCGTAAATACATTTTCCGTCAATTAAGGTTTGGAAAATCCCGACAGGCGATAGTTGAGCTAAATTTTGGTAGCGCTGTTCGCTAGCTCTTAACGCTTCTTCAGCACGTTTTCGTTCTCGGAGTGCGGCTTTTTGTTCGGTTGTTTCAATCCCAACAATTCCTAATCCTGTAATCGTTCCCGTTTCATCTTGCAAAGGAAAATAGGAGACTTCCCAAGAACGAGGACACTCGGATTGAGTGAACGAAGAATCATTCACTCAATCA
>JAAHGE010000860.1 GCA_010672635.1 Desertifilum sp. SIO1I2
TGCATCTTTTTTAGAAAACCCAAACATCCTAGAAAATGATCCACTTAATTGTGGTATTGTTTATTATCCAAAAAGCATTTTGTTAAATGTAGTTACTCCAGAGCTAGTTATGAAACTACTGCCTTACGCAGCACGAGCAACTAATCATCTTGAACAGACGTTAGTTGCTTATGCATTCTGGCAGTCTAGGGGGCAGTGGTTTGATAGCAAAATTGTAGCAACTACAATGGTTGATCGCTTAAGCTTTCAAAATCAAGTTCAATCATTGGCTCGCCATTATGCTGGAGCCAAGCATTTGTTTTGGCGAGATGCGTAAAGGAAGGCTTCACATCTAATATGAATAATGTTAACAAGCCCTTAAGGTTTTTGATGGTTCTACATATGCCCTGGAATCGTAATTTAGGTGGGGCACGAGTTCAACTAGAACTAGCTGAAGAGTTTCAATTAAGGGGGCATCACGTAGAAAAGTTTGATCTATTAGATGCTTTTCCGAAAAGTAAATTTTCGAGATTTACCTCTTTGATTCGTCAAAGCTTTGCTATGAAAGCAAAAGCTTATGTTGAAGCTAATGCTCATCGCTTTGATATTATTGATGCTCATCAAGGTAATTTACCCTTTTCTAAGAGTGAACTTGGTTTTGAAGGCCTGCTGGTAGCACGTTCGGTAGGTCTTTATGCTTTTTGTGAAGAATTTGCTAGCTTTGAAAAAACACAATGGGCAATCAAGCCTCAAGGAAATCCTATTAGCCGGTTTTTACGAAGTTGGCGCAATAGGCAAGAAAGCCCTTGCTATCTAAAAAGTTTAAAAACGTGTGATTTAATCAATTTACCTAATTTTGATGAATTAAAGTATGTAGAGGAACAGTGGGGATTAGAAAAAAAATCTGTCGTTTTTCCTTTTGGACTTTCTGAACAGCGACAGCAGAAATTTATTAGCGTGACTCCGCCTAGTGAGATTAGATTATCTCACCAGGAAATAGCTTTTATTGGCTATTGGTCGCCTCGTAAAGGTTCTAGAGATTGGGCAGAAATTATTAGAAGAATTAAGGAAAAAATTCCGAAGGCTAAATTCTTATTTTTAGGTACAGGTGTTGGTTCTGCTCAAGTGCTAGCCGACTTAGAACAGCCTCCTTGTGAATGGATCAAGATTGTTCCTTCTTATGATAGTGAAGAGTTACCGGAGCTTTTGTCTACAGCAACTGTAGGGGCTTTTCCTAGCTATATGGAAGGCTTTGGATTCGCGGTTCTCGAAAAACTTGCTAGTGGTTTGCCAACCATCGCGTATGATATTCCCGGTCCTCGCGATATGTTAAGTTCTCTAGATACAAAACTTATGGTTTCGGTAGGCTCTGTAGAAGAGTTTGCAAATCGGCTTATAGATATTCTTCAGCTTTCGCCAAAAAGCTACTCAATACTATCTGAGCAGTGTGTTCAGAAAGCTAAGAGCTTCTCTTGGAAAGAGATTGCTCGCGCTCACTTAGAAGTTTACACAGAATTACTACAATCGATTAAGTAAGTTTTATTAAAATCTACTATTCGTAGGTTAAATTATTTTAGAAAAGAACAAGGAATTAGACTTATGATTCATCGGATACGTACTGCTTATGAAGTGATGAGAGTAACTCATAAATACTTTCGGGCGAGTCAAGTTCCTGATGAGGGCTTTTATTATTTAAATGGTACTCCCAAGCGACTTTATGGCCAATATGCTCTTACTATGGCTATTGGCATTAGCTTACATGATTGTTATGGGTTAAAAAGGTTTAAATACTTAGAAAATATTGTTGATATTGGAGCTAATATTGG
>JAAHGE010000861.1 GCA_010672635.1 Desertifilum sp. SIO1I2
TCGGGCTTCGAGTGTGAGTTCAATGCCCACATCATCGGATGCTGATGAGTTTGACGATGAAGATGATGACGACTTCGATAAAGATGATGACGACGAGGACTTCGATGAAGATAACGACGAGGACGATAGCGACCTAGATGAAGACGATTAAACTAACTTAATTTACGCTATCTCAGGCTTTAGCTTATATGCTAAAGCTTTTTTTATCCCCCCCACCCACATCCCTTGAAGTTAATTCGCACTCAGTCGTGCGGATCTGGTGAAGTTTATTTGATAGGTTGAATACAATGGCAACCCAACGTAACTCGCGGACAGTTAACCTTTATGCCAATGCTATCGATCAGGTAGCTGATGCAAAAGACCGGACGAAGTGGATGTTGCTGAGTGTTTTGAAGCAACGAACCGGGCTAAAGCTTAGTGACCAGTTCAAATTAAAAGGTATTGAATTCGATTGGACTGAATTCAAACAACAATTTGATTTGGATTACAGCCACTTGACTAGCAAGGAACTGTTTGAGTTATTAAGGGTCAAATTCGGATTCAAATCGCTTGACGAAGTGCGGGCGGCGTTTAAGAAACAATCACAGATTCGCCGAGATCGTCAACGGCGCTACTCTGAAGAACTGGACGACTACCTCGGAACCGATAGTGATGATGACGAATTTGATGACTAACGCTTAATTACACCAACCCTACCTTACTCAGGTAGGGTTATTTTTTTGACTCCGTATCGAAAAGCTATGCCAGCAATAGTTGATAGATTTTGGATGCCCGATCTAGCTTACGGGCTTCACTGCCATCGTCGCATAAAAGCGACAATGCTACTTCCCGCTCATATTATAAGCAAACTATTCATGCAATACATACTCTCAGTTTGATACAACTAAACAACTACAATAAACTACATTTATAATACGCACAATCATGGCACCGTTTTGTATGCCTTATGCAAAACTCGATCCTAAACTTACTCGATAAGTATATTTACTCAGGAATAATTGAGGTTTATCCCCCCCACCTTAGTACACCCCTAGTAGACCCATAGCACACCCCTAGCGCACCCCTAGCGCACCCCGATTTTTAGATTTCCTTGTTCAAACTCCTGCTTCGATCGGCTCACCCACCCTTACCCCCCCTACCCCTAGCACACCCTTAGCACACCCCTAGTTTCCAATTTTGTTCACAGTTCTTTACACTTTTACTGAATTTATTAAACGCAAGATATGTCAAATTGACCCCTGATGCTGCAACAGTTTGAGGACTACCCTCCATCGGGTCTACACGACCTCCTAGGGGATACTTGTTGCACAACACGCGCAAGGTTTGTGCAGGACTTGTGATATTACATAAAACTACTTTTATACTACACATAACGGGTTAGTGTATTATGTGCAGTTACTTCTATGTTACTCTCTCAGCCGAGCGTTGCTGCAAGCTTCCCGTATGTTTACGAGTTTTTTTTGCAGTAGAGCTAGAAGCATCTTGGGACTTCCCGCACGGAGGATTTAAGTTTAAGGTTCATTGACTAGCGCTTCAATGAACGAAAATCAACCGTGACTCCTCCCTCAAACTGTCGTATATTAAAATCCGACAGTGAAAACAAAGCTATGCCAAAGCAGAAAATTGTCATTGGAATCTTAGCGAATGCGGGCGGAGTCGGAAAAACAACTCTAGCCGTCCATCTTGCTTATGAGATACACAAACGGGGTCAGACAGTCGCTTTAATCGATCTCGATCCCCAGCGAGCCTTGGATGTATTTTGTGGTTTGCCGAGTGCAAAGAGTTTTCACTCTTTGCACTC
>JAAHGE010000862.1 GCA_010672635.1 Desertifilum sp. SIO1I2
GACGTGGGCTCTTCCGACTAGGGAGGCTGCTTTTCCATCTTCCCATTGGCTGCGAAGCCCTCAAGTTAGGGACGATTGGGCGGACGACGACGTTGCAAGAACTCAGGAATATCTAAGCCTCGTTCTGACTCAGAACGGGTTTGAGGCTGAGTTCTGGGGACAACAGGTCGTTGCGCTGGCACATTGGCAACCCGTTGGGGAGGTTGGATGGGACTTTCACCGCTAAAACCTGTTGCAATGACTGTAATCCGGATTTCGCCTTGCAGTCGCTCGTCAATGACAGCCCCAAAGATAATATTGGCGTTAGGATCGACGGCTTCGTAAATAATTTCGGCAGCGGCGTTGACTTCGTGGAGAGTCAGGTCGCTTCCCCCAGTGATATTGAGGACGACGCCTTTGGCTCCTTCAATTGAAGTTTCAAGCAAGGGTGAAGAAATAGCCGCGATCGCAGCTTCTCTGGCCCGCGATTTGCCAGAACCCGTGCCAATTCCCATCAGCGCCGAGCCAGCATCGGCCATCACAGCCCGCACGTCTGCAAAGTCTACGTTCACTAAACCCGGAACGGTAATAATGTCGGAAATCCCTTGCACCCCTTGACGCAGGATGTCATCGGCGACGCGAAACGCTTCTTGTACCGGAGTTTGTTCGGTAATTACAGAGAGCAGTTTGTCGTTGGGAATCATAATTAGGGTATCTACCCGGCTTTTGAGGGCTTCTACGCCTTCATCGGCCTGATTGGTTCGACGGCGACCTTCAAAGGTAAAGGGGCGCGTCACAACTCCGACTGTCAGCGCTCCGACTTCTTTGGCAACTTCCGCCACAATGGGGGCTGCACCCGTGCCCGTACCGCCTCCCATACCCGCAGTGATAAACACCAGGTCGGCACTTTCGAGCGCTAGGGCTAATTCATCTCGCGATTCTTCTGCGGCTTTTTGACCGATAGCTGGGTTGCCGCCTGCGCCCAGTCCTCTGGTCAATTTTTGACCAATCTGCAAGCGTTTAGCGGCGGATGAGTGCATTAAGGCTTGAGCGTCAGTGTTAATCGTCCAGAATTCAACCCCAGACACTTCGCTCGCAATCATGCGGTTAACGGCGTTTCCCCCGCCGCCTCCGACACCAATCACTTTAATCCGAGCAACGCTGCTTGGCACAATGTTGTCTTGCCTAGACTCTTCTGCGGCGAGGTTATTGCGATCGTGGGACTGCGCGATTTGCAGTCCAGCATTACGAAAAGGGTTAGCAGCATCCACTGACATAGCAAAGGGGGTAGGATTTTCAGCGTTGGCGTTTCTGTGAGCAAGCCCTAGTTTCCTATTCGGCAGTGTCATGGGCAATTTGGTTAGGTCATCTAAACAACTTTATTATCTACAAGCAGCACAGCTTATCAATGATAGTACCCTGAAGTGGTTCCTCAGACTGTAACTTGTTGGGCTATCCTAAAGATGCGCGATCGCGCCCTTAACAGTTTTGCCCGATCAAACGGTTGGTCTTAGGGAGAACTTACAGGTTAGGCCAATGAAATGGGAAACCCATCTGCTTTGCTACAGGTTTAATCATACTCAAGCAAGGCAATGAATTACTCTTAAGTTTTGATTGAATCTTTCAAAGGAGTGGCTCGTTAGAGTTTGACAAGAGGGACTCATGAGTTCTAGCAAGCTTGCTTGCAACTGTCAACTTCAACGAGTCCACTTTTTGAGCTGTCCTCTATCGGAGTTGCAGCATCGGTGCGGCGGGGTTTTTCAGGTCAATATAAGCAATTTGCGCCGGGTTGACTCTTTCGGACAGTTGCCGCATTTGAT
>JAAHGE010000863.1 GCA_010672635.1 Desertifilum sp. SIO1I2
CCTTCTACATTACGGGTAATTCGGTTGCAATAGCCGATGGGATCTCGACCGTATTTGGCTTCAATTTCGCTCGCTAAGGATGTCGGCCAAGTATATAATCGATCCGGTAAATCGGGGTCATGGGTTCCCCAATCGACAATTTGAATACCATTTAAGTTTTCTGAAGGGGGAATGCGAGGAACGTCGATAATGGCGACTCTACGACCCGCGCGACTAATCGTATCCCAAAACAGTTCTGATTTAAAGTCAAACACGCTATAGCGTTCGGTTCGATAGGTTCCGGGTCGTAATTGCGAGTAGCAGTAACAACCGTGTTGGGTTGGGGAGAGTCCGGTTGCGAAAGACGGCCAAATGGAACCTACGTAAAAGCCGATGGGACTGGTGGTTGGCGTCCAAGCGGCGGTGTTTAAAAGAGATTGGAAAGTGGGTAATAAACCGGCCTTTGCCCAGAGTAAGATTAAATCTTTATCTGCGGCATCAATGCCAATAAAAGCAACTTTAGAGGGACGGGTCATCGATTTTTCCTAAGTATTGAAAAACTGAGATCTGTTAGGTAATAAAGCTCAACTTCCTAAGTTGATTTATCCTGAATTTTCATTAAACTGCACGATGGTTTCTGGACTTTGTTCTAATCTAAGCGCTCTTTGAGGAAATGTCACGCTCTGGTTCAGCTTTTTTAGAAAATCGGTTCAGAAGATAATAGAATGGGCCGATCAAGCTACTCTGTAAAAATTCCCATTCGCAGGCTGCTACTAAATCGGTTTGAGGATAGCGGCGAAATTTTAACCAATGTTGTACAAGGCGTTTGCTACTTCCTAAAATCATTCGCAGGAATATCAGGGGTTTCTGCCAATGTTTAGCATTCAACATTCGGAGGTGACAAAGACACAGACTAGACCCTCGAATCAGGGAAATTAGGTAAGGTTTTTCGAGGCGATGCGGGGGGATTTGATGATAGGTGTGCATGGCGGGATTGTACCAAATCTCCCAACCCGCATGATGAATGTAGAGTAAGGCTTCGTAGTCTTCTCCTGCTAGCATGGAACCTTGAATTCGACCGACTAAATGCAGGCGCTTAGGAACGTTATCTAGCCAGACTTGGCGGCGAACAACTAAGGCAGCCCCTGGCGGTAGGCTAAGATGTTGGGGTTGATATAAATGAGGTTCCAAACCGCGTTCGCGAATGGCAAGAAAAGATTCTATTCGCTTAAAGTTAGGAGGGGGAGAAATGGCAAATTCTCCGTGAATTTGTCCGCCAAATGCACCAGCTTGGGGATGATTTTGGGCAAATTGATAGGCTTGGGCAACCCAGTCAGGATCGGGGTGATTATCGTCATCTAAGAAAGCAACAAGTTCGCCTTTTGCTTCAGCAATTCCTCGGTTTCTTGCAAAGGCTAATCCTTGTTCGGGTTCAAAACAATAACGGAGTGGATAGGGAAAGTTCCAGTTTTGTTGAATGGCTTGAATGAGGGCAGCAGTGGAATCTGTGCTATTATTATCAATGATGAGAATTTCCCAGCTAAAGCTGTCTGTATTGAATTGCGATCGCAATTTTTCTAAAAGCTTGGCTAGGCGGTCTGCACCATTATAAGTCGGGATGGCCACACTCAAGTCAAAAGTCATGTTCTGGTGCCTAAATAGCGAATTTTCCACAAGAAGAAAGGACTGAGCAAGGTACTTAATAAAAGCTCTCGTTCGCATCGGGCAATCGTATCTTGAGAATCTCTGCTACAGGACTGAAAATAATGCTTGACCAGTTTGAGCAGATCGGCAACAAAATAGACTAAAGAAGCAATTG
>JAAHGE010000864.1 GCA_010672635.1 Desertifilum sp. SIO1I2
TAACGCTGTATCGTAAAGCTAAAAAGCGCTTTGACGAAGACGAAGCCTTTTTAGCTTTACGATACAGCGTTACTAAGTCTCCTAAGTCAAGTGCATCTTGGGTGGTGAGTGCTTCGGGATAGGCTTCTCGCAAGTAAGCGATCAGCATCCCGAATTGCGTTCCCCAGTCACCGACGTGGTTGAGGCGCAGGACATCATGACCGCGAAATTCTAAGATCCGAGCAATGCAATCTCCGATAATGGTAGAACGCAAGTGCCCGACGTGCATTTCTTTGGCAATGTTGGGAGAAGAAAAGTCGATGACAATGCGTTGGGGATGTTTCTCGGTTTCTACACCTAGGCGCGGATCGTTTTTGATGGCGTTAAGTTGAGATTCGAGGTAGCTTTGCTTCAGGCTAAGGTTAATGAAGCCGGGGCCTGCAATTTCTGGCGGTTCGCAGAGTTCGCTAATCTTTAAATGATCGAGGATTTGTTGGGCGATCGCTCTCGGTTGCTGTTTGAGTCGTTTGCTCAATGGCATGGCAACGTTAGATTGATAATCGCCAAATTTAGGGTTGCTGGCAGCAACCACCATCGGATCGCATCCGGCTAAGTCGCTACCAAAGGCGTCGGTTAGCGCCTGTTGAAATTGCGTTCTGATTGTTTCTAGGGCTGAAGACATAGGGATTCAGATAAGGTTTAGGTATAGAGCGACCTGCTAGTTTATCAGGGAAGGGGGACTCTTTGCCCGACTTTCATGCTGATATCTAACCAAGTCGAACGAGTAATAGGGGCGCTACTGGAAATATAATCGACTCCCGTTTGGGCGATCGCACCGATAGTGTCTAGGGTGACGTTACCCGAAGCTTCTATTTTAATTCGGGAATTGTAAGCTCGGATGCGTTGGACGGCTTGTTGCATCTGTTCGACGGGCATATTGTCCAACATGATAATGTCGGCGTTATGTTGCAAGGCTTCTTCTACTTGCTCTAGGGTTTCGGTTTCAACTTCGATCGATAACGGGTAGGGAATGGAGGGACGAACTTGGGCGATCGCTTCGGCAATTCCCCCAGCCGCTGCAATGTGGTTATCTTTGAGCATAATGGCGTCATCAAGTCCCATCCGATGATTTCTCGCACCACCCACTTGAGAGGCATATTTTTCTAGCAGCCTTAAGCCTGGGGTAGTTTTGCGCGTGTCCGCAAACTGGGTGGGATAGTCTGCGATCGCATCTACATAACGTCGCGTTTGGGTTGCAACTCCACTCAAGCGCATCACGAGGTTAAGGGCAACTCTTTCTCCAGTGAGTAATGCTTCAAACGGACCATGCAATCTGGCAATGATTTGACCGACTTCGCAAGCCTTGCCTTCTGCGATCGCGGCGACGAAGCTAACTTGCGGATCGAGCAGTTGGAAAACTCTTGCGGCGACGGGGAGTCCTGCAATAATGCCTGCTTCTTTGGCGATCCACTCGGCTTTAACTGTATTCGGGGTTTCTGCAATGAGGCATTGCGTGGTGCGATCGCCCCTCCCAATATCCTCCTGCAACCACAGAAGCAAGAGTGTATCCAACCGAATCCAAGGAGGAAGAACTGCTACAGAAGAACGTTCCACAAAATTTTTTTAGGGATTTTTCAAAACACCACCCCCTATTGTCCCTCAAAAAGCTTGTGTAGAGGAGGTTTGAGGGAATCGCAAAAAAGATCGTCCTTAGGGTTGACAAACCTGATTGGGATTGTTAGATTAGTAAAGCGCTTGAGAGAGACACCTCCGACGAGCGCCCCGAACCTAGACAACTCAAGAGTTTGAAGCAACG
>JAAHGE010000865.1 GCA_010672635.1 Desertifilum sp. SIO1I2
CAGCATCATGACCTTTGGGTTCGTGCTGCTGCCAAAGCGAATAGACAAAATTCTGGCGATCGCTAAAATTACACTGACGTTAAACCTTGCCCGTCATTGTACAGTAATTTCTTCACTAATAAAGTTTAATCAATCAAGATTTACTGACATTAATTGACAAATCTATCTTTAGTAGATAGTTTAAGCTTAAGTAGCAAATAATTTAATAAAAAACCTACTTCTTTAGACTGAGATTTGAAAAATATACTGTTCGCCAACAAGCGTTTTCAACTTTTCAGTTGAGTGCGATCGCGCCACCCTTTCACCGCTCAAAAATCTATGGGACAAACTCACCTGATTGGCTCAATTCTTGGTACAGCGGTAGGTGACGCCATTGGCTTACCCTATGAAGGCTTGTCACCCCGTCGCGCAGCAATTTTGCTTGGCTACCCTAAGCAGCATCGCCTGTTCTGGGGGTGGGGGATGGTTTCAGACGATACTGAGCATACTTGCAGGGTAGCTCAGGCATTGATCGCTTCTGGGGGAAACAGCCAGAAATTTCAGGTTCAACTCGCTTGGCTATTACGATTTTGGCTTCTTAGCTTACCGGCTGGTGTTGGTTTAGCAACGCTGAAATCTATTGTGCGGTTATGGTGTGGCTTTAGCGCAGAAGCAAGCGGCGTATTCTCTGCGGGAAATGGCCCAGCCATGCGTTCAGCTATCCTAGGAGTTGCGATCGCCGATCCGAACTCACTGAGGACGCTGGTCAGAATTTCTACCCGCATCACCCATATCGATCCAAAATCTGAATATGGTGCTTTAGCAATCGCACTTGCAGCCAGAGTTGCCAGCCAATCTCAAAACCCAATATCCCCTAGCACCTTTCTCTTACAACTCAAATCCTCACTAGGATCTGAAGCTAACGAACTGCTTGAACTCATTCAACAAGTCATTGATAGCATCAACCGGGGAGAGTCTACGCCACAATTTGCAGCAATCATGGGTCTAACCAAGGGAGTTTCCGGGTATATTTATCATTCTGTTCCAATTGCCCTCCATGCGTGGTTTTGCTATCCGCAAGATTTCCGATCTGCCATTATTGCAGTCGTTGAATGTGGAGGGGACACAGACTCAACAGCAGCCATTGTAGGCGGAATAGTCGGTGCATCGGTCGGTAAAGCTGGAATTCCCGAAGAATGGCTAAATCGCCTCCTCGAACCCTGGCAATCGGTAAGATGGATGGAAAATTTAGCGATCCAACTTGACCGTAGCATCCAAGCCGGTCAAGCGGAACAGCCGTTAAAATTACCCTTTGCAGGCGTTTTTCTTCGCAACCTTTTTTTTCTCCTCATCGTGTTATTTCACGGGTTCCGTCGCCTCTTGCCGCCCTATTAAGGATATTTTTGAGGGGGAATGCAATAGGCGCGATCGCTCCTACTTCGGTAATTCCACCATCTCGCGCACATTTCCTCGCACGCCGCCTACCCCTTGAGCAAAGTTGCGATCCTGGGGATAGACAACTACAGGCATTCCCTGCTTCGGTGCCATCACAATTAAACCGACTCCATCCACTTTCAGACGCGGGATTAATTGCAGGCGATAGCGCTGTAACAGGATTGCCAGAACTAGCTTAATCTCCATCATCGCAAAAGCAGCACCGATACAGGTACGCGATCCAGCACTAAAAGGATTGTATTCAAAGTTAGTCGGTTCCTGGGTTATCCAGCGCTCTGGATCGAACTTTTCCGGTTCTGGATAGACTTCACTCATGTGAAGTGTTTGTCAGTATCTATCAAACACATCACATGAGA
>JAAHGE010000866.1 GCA_010672635.1 Desertifilum sp. SIO1I2
CGTGGCTGCAAGTTTCAGGACATTTCAAAAGGCACTTAGGAGACTAGACGCACTTTGCGAGGTTGAGGTTGCTCAATTTTGCATTCCCATTAAGCTCTAATGCCACCATACCAAGTGCAAAGCACTCTAACTGAGATAGCTTGCATTGCTTTACACGGATTTTACAAGGGTTAGAAAATCTCAGGGTTATAACCCACTACAGCGCGGTTGATTTAACCTAACTCTTGCCATTCATTTTTTCCATCACGCCAGGATGACAGACTCGATCGAGCCTAAACCCTCAAGATGCAGCATCATTGTGAAAAGAACTGGAAAATGTCTAGAACAGCAGACCCATTGGGGACTAACTCTGGTGGGGAGAGTTGAGTTACAGTGAAGCCCAGAAGAATATTGTAGCGATTGGCAAGACAAACAATTAGGTCTAAATGGTAAAAGCTTGAGCTATTTTAAATTCGCCTAAGCTGACTTGAATGCTGAATTGTTCGCCAATTTCACCGCTAAACTCAAACTGGATATTCCGATTAGTGCTTTTGGCGATCGCTTCCATGACGGAGGTGCCACAATGGTCAATTAGCATCAGTTTCAGGTTCTCCGGTAAGTAATCGCGATCGCTACCCGAATGAATCTCCAGTAAAACATTCACCCGATCGGCTGGAGCCTGTTGCAAACCAACCAATAAGGCAATAGGTTGATTCAATGGCTCTAAGTGTAACAACTTTCCCCGCTGTACGCTGCCCTGATGGCGAAAATTAAACGCCAATTCCGGCGAAGGTTGTGAAATCTCTTCCACCTTTTTCCAGCCAGCCTCTACCACGCCTGAGAACCAATGACTCAGGCGAATGGTTTGAGCAGGTTGAAGCGCATTAAGATAAACCAGAAAACTGGAAAGACTTTCTAAGTTGTGTAAGGGGATTTCTTCGCTATCGACTGTTTGCAAAAAACCTAAAAGGGTCGCTTCAGTTAGGCTTTCGTTAAAATCAACGCCGATAAACCCAATCCGATCTGACCAAACTTCAGGGGGGACGTAAAGCGTTCTGTGGGTGGGTAAAATGGGACGACATTCCAATTTACCCAAGGGAGGAATACACAGATCGGCAACATCGAGTAAATGTTGCATTAATGGATTCCAACTGTCGCTGCTTTCTAAATCGGTTTCAATTCCCAAACACTGTAAGTAAAAATTAACCGCAGAAACAGCCAGTGTATTGAGATAGACTTGTTTGATTTTTTTGGGTGTAGAATGTTGTTTGCTCAAGCGATCGGCATCTAAACATTCAGGTCTGCCCAAGGGGACAGTAAACGTTAATCTGTTTTTAGGGCTTCCCATAGTGCTGTTCCGGTCGATTCTATTTTTCATAGTTCAAACAAAAATCTTTTAGCAAATGACTGAGTTTTCTCAGGGAACGTTGATAAAAACTACTTAAGGTTGGGATTGGAATATTAAACTCTTGAGAGATTTCTTTCCAGGTTTTCCCCTCTAATCTGAGCAGCGCGATCGCTCTTAAATTTGCATCAACTCTATTCGCGATATGTTCGCGTTGAAAGTGACCTCCTCGATCTTCAATTAGACATTTTTTAACTAACTCGGCTAGCGACTCAGGGGTAGGATCTTCTTGGGGAATATTATCCAAGTCAGATAATGTTTTTCGATGCTTGCTCTCTTTGGCTTTGACATCTCGAATAAATCGCCTTTCCAGTAAAGAATTAACCCACGCCATAACCGATCCAATCTCAGGGTTATAATTTCCGATATTTTTGCAAATATACAGAAACAGTTCTTGGCGAGCCA
>JAAHGE010000867.1 GCA_010672635.1 Desertifilum sp. SIO1I2
GTTAGTGACGTCTCACACCGAGATAGGAACTCTTTCACTACACGAAGGTCGTCTAATTTCACTGATCTCTATCAGGTGATTCTAAGAATATTATCGCTCCTCCCCGGAAATACAAGCGGTTCAGGCATAATAAGGGTGCTTTCCGGAGCAGGGAGCTATGGGGCGATCGCTCAATGAAAAGTGCTGGGCGTGTAGTTTGTTGACGGCGGCTGAGGCTCGGAAACTCTATGACGAAGCGCTTGGAGGCGATGGCTGTTGGCAGGATGAGGTTTGCCACAGTCGGCGGTCCTACTACCGGAGAAGGCGTAGCCAGAGGGTGAGGCGATCTTCCCATTCAGCAGCATCTATCATTGATTCACATTGTTCTGAGCATACAATTAATTCTTACTATTTAGAGTTTGTCCTAAACCACCCCCAATTCCCAAGATGCCACCGTCACATTACTCGATGAGGAGGGCGATTAATGGCTTACAGCGACTTCAAAACCCTGAACCAAGTCCTGACTGCCTTTTGTCTGAAGCTGGTCAACCAATTTGGGTTATTTAGTCAGGTTAACGCGATCGCACCTTCAGCCAAACTCTCCGAACAAATTGCCGAAAACTTTGATCTAGCACTGGCAATCGACACCGAAAAAGCGCGATCGGAACTGATCGTTACCCCCATTCTGCTTGAAGTCTACCGCCGCTTCAGCCCTAACCTATCCCTGTTTAGTGGTGTCGCCTTATCCGTCGATGCTACCCAGGGCTTGAACGGCGAATGCGACTTCATTCTGTCCGCTTCCACCAACCAGCTTGAGGTTTCCACCCCTGTCCTTACCTTGGTTGAAGCCAAAAACAACGACATCAAATCAGGACTGGGACAATGCGCCGCCCAACTCGTCGGAGCGCAACGATTTAACGAATCCCAGCAAAAAACCGTCCCGATTTACGGCGCAGTCACCACCGGAGCCGCATGGCGATTCATGCGCTTGCAGTCCAGCCAGCTAGAAGTCGATTTAACGGAATACTTCGTGCCACCCCAGATTGCAAACGTCTTGGGAATCCTGTGTCAACCCTTCCTTGCTGAGGAGAACCCCAAGCCATGAGCCTCTCAGTTTCATAGAGTTCTCCGGGAAACCGCATCCCCTTGTGGGTGCGGAGGGATAGGAGCGTCGTAGAGCTTCGCTCCGCCGTAGGCGTATGAGCGGGGTTCGATACCCCCGAAATCGACACACAATCTTTGCAACTCACAGATAACCCTTCTGATATATGAAGGTATAATGTGTGTATGCAAAGAACGATTCGCATCCAACTTCAACCCGACATTGAAACGGCTAAAGTGCTGGCTCAAACGATTGAGCAATACACTTGGTCGTTCAATACTGTGTGTCGGCATGGATGGGAAAACGACTTGGCAAATGGCGTAGAACTGCACAAGGCAACCTACTACGACCATCGCGCCATCACTGGCTTGCCTTCTCAGTTGGTCTGTGCTGCTAGAGTCAAAGCAACCGAAGCTTTGAAATCGGCTAAGAGCTTGAAAAAGAAAGGTAAAACAGTTAGTTGTCCAACCTCGAAACGCTGCCCCATTCGGTACGATGCTCGGTCTTACACGGTCTGGTTTGACCGCTCGGAATTGTCGATTCTCAGCATCAATGGACGGGTAAAACTGTCTTTTGAGATTGCTGAATACTATCGGCAATATTTGAACTGGAAGAACACCAGTGCAGACTTGCTGCAAGACCGCAAAGGACGATGGTGGCTGCACGTTGTTATGGAGACTGAAACTCCAGAATCTGGTGCAGACACA
>JAAHGE010000868.1 GCA_010672635.1 Desertifilum sp. SIO1I2
TGTTGCTGTCTGAGGGTATCGGCTGTTTGGCGAATGAGGGCGATCGCACCTTCATCTTTCTGCTTTAATAACAGAACAGCTTGTGCTGGTGCGATATCTCCTCCCGCGAGGGCGCAATCTAATATTGAGTTTAAAGTGACACTCATTATAGGTGGATTGAAGGTGAAGTTTACCCCTTCATGGTAAAGCAGCCTTTCGGGAAAAGAGGATGAGTTTTACCCATCCTCTGTTTACCGTTAACTAAGGCGTTGTATTCTGTTCGGATTGTAAAATCAGGGGAAGTCCCCCTTTTCCTGCGCCAATAACCACCACTTTCGCGTTTGGAGATTGGGCTAATTTTTCAGTCGCTTCAATTCCTTTCAGTTGCAAGACTTGTTCGCTTAACCCTTGGGAAACAATGCGCTGATAATCTGCAATTCCCTGCGCTTCAATGCGCTTACGTTCGGCTTCTTGGCGTTCTTTTTCTAGGGTAAATTGCATTTGCTGGCTTTCTTGTTCGGCTTTGAGTTTGGCTTCAATAGCTTGTTGTAAAGTCGGGGGTAAGCCAATTTTGCGGAGAGGAGTATCTTCTACAATAATCCCTCGCGACGAGACAACATTTGCTAAATCCTGTTGAATTTTGACTGAAAGTTCTTCGCGTTGAGATGTATAAAGGGCTTGAGCATTATAACTTGAAGTTGTCCCCCGAATCACCGAGCGAAACTGAGGAACTAAGATGACATTGACATAATCGCGTCCAATGGTTTGATAGACTTGGGCTGCTTGTTCGGGGTCAAGTCGATAGAGTAAACTCGTTTCGAGGGCAATTGTCAGACCTTCTTTAGAAGGGGTTTCCACCGTTTCTTTAATCTCTTGGGTTTGGGTGGAAAATTTGATGACTTTCGATAAAGGATTGGTTAAGTTAACGCCCGGTTTCAGTGTTTTCTGGGACACATTCCCAAAAAAGTCAACAACCCCTACCTGACCTGCGGGAATAATTGTGATACATTTCGATAAAAAGGCAAGAGCAACCAGCGTACCGACTCCTGCTACGGCTGCGATCGCAATATTTGGACGTTCTCTGCTAATCAGTGCCATACAAAGATTAACCTAATCTTTTGCAGATTGGAATTGTTTGCCTTGTTACAATCTCTTCTTCGCACTCAATGAGATTGTTTCTACTTCTAATCTACAAAGGGTTAGCCATTGATTTCTGAATTTTACTGAAATTTATAATAAGTCTGAATGCGTTATCAACAACTTCATCTTTACTGCCTATCTTTTAACCAGATTAGGCATCGGAAAACGCTTAAAGCGTTCGTTTATACTAGGCATATATAGCGAAAAATTCCCTAACTCTCCTCGGTTGGGGGTGAAGGGACGCTGGTTGACTGACAATCAAGATAGTCGCGTAGGTTGGGTTGAGGTACGAAACCCAACAAAACCCTGGCTGCTGTTGGGTTACGCTAACGCTAGCATAAGACTTTCAGCAGTGAGTGTCAGTCAATCAGGAGGGGAAGGAGTGCAACTCCTAAAAAGGCTTGCGATGAGAGGTCAAAGCCCAATCATCCGCTGAAGGGTTAAGCTGAATTACAGGAAAATAAGCTTTTGTCCTAACTCTCGAATGAGGAATAGTTTATGATTGCTAATCCTAAAAGTTGGATTTCAGCAGAAGATTATCTAGAAGCTGAAAAAACGAGTCCGATTAAGCACGAGTATATCCAAGGACAAGTATACGCGATGGCGGGTGCTAGCGATGCCCATGTCACGATTGCGGGTAACTTATTCGCCATGCTGAGAAACCATCTA
>JAAHGE010000869.1 GCA_010672635.1 Desertifilum sp. SIO1I2
TCTGTTGGCCTCATCTTAGCAATCGGACAAAATATTACCGACCTTGCAGGAAACTCGCTGTCTAACAGCTTACCTACCCTTAACCAAACCTATACTCTCGACAATACGCCACCCACCGCCATCGGTTTGACTCCCGCCCATAATGCAGTAGAAGTTGCCCTCAATCCTAGTCTAGTGTTGGAATTCAGCGAAGCTGTCCGAAAAGGTACAGGTAATCTTCTCATCAGAAAAGTTGCAGATAACTCAGTTATCGAAATCCTGGATATCGCCTCCCCCCGCATCAGTATTAGTGACAATACCGTTACCATTAACGCCACTGTTGAGTTAGCCGAAGATACCAGCTACTCTATTGAAATTACCAGTGGTGCGATTCAAGACTTAGCAGGTAACAGTTTTGCTGGAATTAACGGCGCAACAGCTTGGAACTTCAAAACAGCAATAATCGCACTTCCTCCCGAAGAAGATAGTACCCCTCCTACCCCACACTCTGATGAGGGAAGTGCGCCAGTTATTCCACCCTCTGATGAGGGAAGTGCGTCAGTTATTCCACCCTCTGAAGAAGATAGCGCCCCTCCTCCCCCACCTTCTGATGAGGGAAGTGCGCCAGTTATTCCACCCTCTGAAGAAGATAGTACCCCTCCTACCCCACCTTCTGAAGAACAGACTTCGCCTACTATTCCACCCTCTGAAGAGAAGAGTAAGCCAGTTATTCCACCCTCTGAAGGTGGTTCCACCGACAGCGGATTAGACTTAACTAATCCCGATAATGACGAAAAAACGACTGGCGACAGTTCGTTACCTCCTTTGACTCCTCGCGCTATTCCGACTCTGGTATCCCTTTCTAACCCCAGGATCGGTTTTACTCCAGGAAATAATGAAGTAACGCTGAATGATGGGGGCGATCGCGTTGAAGCCCTACAAGGTGATGATACCGTTAATGGCGGTAGCGCTCATGATTGGATTCATGGCAACCAGGGGAATGACTATCTATTTGGTAATGGGGGTAACGATACCCTGTTTGGCGGTAAAGATAACGATTACCTCGATGGCGGGGCTGGCGATGATTCACTGTTAGGCAATCGCGCTCAGGATACCCTATTAGGAGGGACAGGTAACGATATCCTCTGGGGCGGTAAAGGATTCGATCTGCTCATCGGTGGCGATGGTGACGATACCCTCAGCGGTGACTTGGGTGGCGATACGTTAATTGGTGGTAATGGTGCAGATGTGTTTGTCTTGAGAACATCCACAGCCGCAGTTAACCTAGAAACCGCCGATCTGATTATGGACTTTGAATTGGGGATTGACCAAATTGGATTAACCGGAAGTATTAATCCGAGTAACCTGACGTTGAGTTTAATGGATGGGAATACAGCAATTTCACTCGGACAAAATCAGATTCTTGGGATTGTGGTGGGGATTACTCCAGATCGGTTAACCGGAAGTTTAGTCAATGTCAATGTGGGTTTGAATTAATTAACCTTTGAAACCTTAAACTCCGTTGAAAGCTTGCACTCAGCAAGCTTTTTTGCTGGTATATGTTGCTTAGTGCGATCGCCTACATGGATAAAGATCGGTTGACCGAGGTTATGCTGTCAAAGGCGCGATCGCAATGAGCCGAAGCGGTTAAGCTCGTGGTAAAAGCTGCTCAGACCGGGCTACGCTAGAAAAGTTGTTTTTTTGTTTAACAGCCATCGGTTCATGCAAAAGACTCAGGATTTCGCATTACTGCTTTCAGTTCCAGAGGTACACCTCATTTCAGGACTCGAAGCGATCGCATCTCAGCT
>JAAHGE010000087.1 GCA_010672635.1 Desertifilum sp. SIO1I2
TCCCTAGCGATCGCTTGGATCAAAGAGCGATCGCCAGGGTACTGATGACTCCTGCAATAAACGCGCCCACAAAGATATTGGTACCCATCATAAAGGCAAGGGCTAACCCCGGTAACACCGAATGGCTAATGGCATCGCCGAGCAGAGCCAACCGCTGTACCATTAGGTAGGTGCCGACCGACGCACAGATAATACCGACTAAAACGGCGATCGCTAAAGAGCGCTGCATAAAGCCAAACTGCAATGGCTCAATTAAAATTTCCCACATATTTAAGTATTGAAGTGCTGTTGCGCTAACTTCTGTGTAGCGGCGTGCTAAGTCAAAAATTGATCGGAAGAAGGATGGAGCGTTTAAAGTATATTTTTAGGCGGCTTCTGAATAAAAGGCAACATGGCCCCCGTAAGCATAATCTAAATTAGCTTTCGTCATCACTTGCTGGCGGTTGCCGGCGGCGATCGCTTCTCGGTTCAACAAAATCACATCATCGAAATGATGAATGGATTCGCCGAGGTCGTGGTTTACGACTAAAACGATTTTGCCTTGCTCGGTTAGCTCGTGAAAGATGTCAAAAATAATATCTTGCGTTTTTTGGTCAATTCCCACAAAAGGCTCGTCAAAACAGAAAATATCAGCTTCCTGTACCAACGCTCTAGCCAGGAAAACCCGTTGCTGCTGGCCGCCAGACAGTTGACCGATCGGGCGATCGCGATAGCGATCCATCCCCACCCGTTCTAGCGCTTGGCTGGCGATCCGCCGACTGCGAGTCGAAAACCGTTGAAACCATCCCGTTTTGGGGACTCGACCCATCATCACCACATCCCAAACTGTAGCCGGATAGCGCCAATCAATTTGCGATCGCTGCGGCACATAAGCCACCCGATCCAACTGTTCCCACAGCGGTTGGTCTTGGTATAGCACCGTTCCCTGTTGAATGGGAACCAACCCCAACATCGCCTTCAGCAAGGTACTCTTTCCCGCACCATTCGGCCCAATAATTCCTGTGAGTCGGCCGGCTTGCACCGCACAACTCACTTGATGCAACGCTTCCAAGTCGCGGTAAACCACCTGTAACTGATTGATAGAGATGCGATCGCTTGCAAACTGAAGGGTATTCATCGACTTAATCCTAAAAAATGAAATGAATATGAAATCATATTAAACTAAAAAATGAAAGCAATATGAAACGTAATGTATCAAGCGCATGGCAGTAAAGACTCAATCCCTAGGTAGAAAAACATTTTTACTGGCTTTAACTAGCGCAGTATTGGGACTGTCTCTAAGTGCCTGTAACCGTTCCCCAGCAACTCTAGAGAACCGCCTACCACAGGTTGTCGCCACCAGCACCATCCTAGAAGACCTCGCCGCCAGAGTTGGGGCCGAGGAAATTCAACTCGCAGGCTTGCTGAACCCCGGAGACGATCCGCACATTTACGAACCCGTCCCCCTCGACAGCAGAACCCTAGAACAAGCCGACCTGATTCTGTACAACGGCTACGACTTAGAACCGCAGATTATTCGCCTAATGAACGCCGTCGGACAAAAGGCACGGCGAGTCGCCATTGGCGAAGTCGTTCCCCCCCTCGGTTCGCTTAAAGAAGGCGCAGCCATCCCCGATCCGCATGTTTGGGGAGATGCCAAAAATGTCGTTCTCATGGTCGAAGCCATCCGAGATGAACTGATTGGGCTATCGCCTGCGGATCGAGAAGTCTTTACCCAAAATGCTGCACAACTGATCCAAGAACTGCAACGCCTCGATGCTTGGATTATTCAGCAAATTCAAACCATCCCCCCTCAGCAGCGCCAACTGATTACAACTCACGATGCCTTTCAATACTACGCGCAAGCTTATGGTTTAGAAGTCACCGGAACGCTGATCGGCATGAGTACCGAAGAACAACCGAGTGCTAGAACCGTTCAGGAATTGGTAAGGTCAATTCGAGACAGTCAAGTCCCGGCTATTTTTGCAGAAACCACAATTAATCCTCAACTGATTAGAACCGTTGCTCAAGAAGCTGGGGTGCAGCTAGCTGAAACAGAACTTTACTCAGATTCAATTGGTACGCCAGGGAGCGAAGCCGATTCTTATATTAGGATGATGGTCTCTAATACGCGAGCGATTGTTGAGGCTTTGGGAGGTCAATACACTCCCTTTGAGCAAAATTAGCATCTTCGCAAGAGCCTTCATTCTTGAAACAGTCCGGGATCTGCCTCCTCAAAGCGTGTTAAAATTCTTTTCAATTCTGAAAAGTTGTGTTGGAGAGTCAATTTAAACATGGAAGCGGCACTGCTACTGGCTAAGTTACCTGAAGCTTACTCCTTGTTCGATCCTCTGGTCGATGTTCTGCCTGTTATTCCTGTCTTTTTCTTGTTGCTTGCATTCGTGTGGCAAGCTGCGGTTGGTTTTAGATAAACAAAATTTAGTTATCAAACGCGAAAGGACAGGTTTAACCTGTCCTTTTTATTGGGGAAGAGGATAGGGGAGAGGAGTGCAAAGTTCCGAGTGGAGAAGAGGATGGGGGGATGGGGGGATGGGGAGGTGGGGGGAAAAGAGTGCTGAGTGGAGGAAGGAGTGCGCTCGTACCGAGTTCCGTAGCTTGCACACCAAGTAGCGGTGTTCCGAGTGGAAGAGGGTACTGAGTTGACAGTTATCAAGTCTTCCTATCTTTTCTTCTTCCCCAACCCCCAACTCCCAACTCCCAATTCCCTTCTTCTTCCCCCCATCCCCCCATCTCCCCACCCCCCCATCCTCTTCTTAGCGCTTCCCGATGGTGTTGGCAAAGGCGGGTCTTTCTGAGAGGCGCTTCACGTAGTTGCCAATGGCTGGATAGTTGCTGTAGTCCATTTTCAGCATAATTGGGAAGAAGGTGAGTAAGGCTCCTAATGCCACATCAGCAACGCTGAAGCGATCGCCTAAAACAAAGGGCTGTTGCTCAAACATCTGGTTGAGAGGGCTGAACAGTTGAGTCATGGCGCGATCGCGACTGGTTTCCCCTACAATAGCTGGGCCTAATGTCGCGTTAGCAAACATCACCCACTGGAGAACCTGCGATCGCGTTTCTAAATCTTCCGGTAAGTCGCCGTGCTTTTCGGCGAGGTAGAGTAAAATCGCACCAGACTCCCACAGCTTAAAATCGCCATCCGCGATCGCGGGAACTTTACCCATCGGGTTAATGGCTAAAAACTCCGGCTGCTGTTGTTCTCCAGCCCTCAAATTGACAGCAACTGATTCGTAGGGAACCCCTAACTCTTCGAGATACCATTGAACAATCGTCCCTCGCGTTCCAGGGCCGCCATACAGTTTCAACATACCTTATAAAACCTTGTGCGTGTATTCGTGCTGTTTGACATTATCCTCAGTCTGAACGACATTCAGCGCATTTAAGACGCGTTTGCGTTCGGTTGAGAAGTTAAAATCTTGTTTGATCGTCCCTTGGGGAATCAATTCTTGGGCAGAAGGACGACTTTGGTAAGTGCGGACTGCGGCGATCGCTCTTTGCACAAAATCTTCGCAAAACTGCGCCGTTTCGGGAAATTCCTGCGGTTTGTAGATACTCTCTCCCGCAACCACAGAACCCAGCGTTGTTCCACACGCCATTGAATAAGACGTGGGAATCCCTTTAAATAATGCTTCAAGCGCAGCAGATGGAATCGGCTCAATCACTTGAACTTCGCGAACTTCGCCTTCCTCTCTCAAAAAGCAGGTGGCTAAACCCACCACCAAATAGTCATCCGCAGAAACATCTGAAGCATTGGGATACACAAATGCAGTGGTCATAAAAACAATAAGCGATTGCTTCAAAAGGGCAAATACTTGACCGATCTACGTTGGATCTTACCGCAGAAGGAACCCGAAAACCGTTTAGCGTTTTAAGCTTTGAGTGTTGGCTCAGTCACATCCTAGTGATGAAAATCATTCCCTCACTTTTCTGGAATACGGAACCCATCCCTTGTAGCTTTTCTCTGTGAGTCACTGAGGGGTAAGACCCATCAGCCAGCTCAAGAACTGCCACAGGCATCACCCGCAACTGGGTGACTTAAGCCTACATTAACAGTACAAGCCGTAGAAAACGCTAAGGCTGATATGAATGTTAGCTCCTCTGTTCAACGTCAAATTCATCACTCGCGGTATCCTAGAATCTTCGTAGCCCTCAAGTCGGGAAAAGCTGTCAGAGCGCATTACCAGGGTCAGAAGTATCGGTATTTCCCAACCTCTAAAGCTGGTCGCACGCCACTCAGCGAGGCTCAATTGCAGCGTCAAGCCTCGCTCAAAGCCCAAAAAGGTCATTATTCAGAAGCGCTAGCTCTCCTGTCGCAACTGATCGAACAAAGCCCCGCGACTGCCAAATACTATAACAATCGCGGTTTAGTCTACTTCTACAGCGGTCAACCCCAAAAAGCACAGGCTGACTACAATCGAGCGATCGCTCTCGACCCTCAGCTTACCGAAGCCTACAATAACCGCGCCAACTACTCAGTTTCCATCGGTCACTTACAAGAAGCCCTCGCAGACTACGATCGCGCCATCGACCTCAACCCCTTCAATATCCGAGCTTGGATTAACCGAGGCATCACTCACCGCAACCTAGGACAATACGATCGTTCCCTAGACGATCTTGATTTTGCCCTGCGCCTCGGTCGCCTAACCGGTCACATTTACGCCGAACGCGGTCGAACCTACTATCGCATGGGAGATTGGAACTGTGCTGTCGCTGATTATCAACGAGCCTTAAAGCAATTCTCCTCATTGGCGTCGCTTTGCTCGCCCGCCGATCGGCGCCAGCACCTCCGGGTCAAAACCTGGTTAAACGAACTCTACCAAGCCTGTTAACTTGTCGCTAGCGACTCTCATTTCTCTTGTAAGCAGAAACATAGGGATCTGTAGGCTGTTCGACATTGGCACTTTTTCCTTCAATCCAAATCACCGGGCGCTGTCGCGGATCGATCCGGTGACTTTGTTCCTGCATCAGGCGTTTAGTCTGTTTCGGGTCAAAAGAGCTATTAAACTCAGAGTGCAAGCGGTTGACTCGCGTTTCTACCCGGCGAACTTCTTGCTCAACCTCCTCTAGCCGCGCTTGCACTGTTTGATGGTAAGGCACAAGGCGGACTAAACCAGAAATTGCAGCCAAACTCAAAATAGAATAAACCGACAGCTTAATCCCAAGTTCCCAACCCAGAATTTGGGGAGAAACCGCACGGGGGGCGGATGCAGCACTGTGGGAAATGCGCCGACGCGCTACAGGGGAAACAGCAGGGCGTTTCAGCGGACTAACCGACGTAGGTTGAGTTGCGTGCATGGAATAATGACTCGCAAAAAAAGTGCAACTGAACTGGACACTGGCTTCTCATTAAAACACACAGTTTTGCGTGGAAAGAAGCTTTTGGCTCAAATTAGCGAGCCTTTTTGATTTTCCAGCCACAGTTGCACCTAAACTGGGAATTTTTTAGCGTCTTGTGGAAATTAACCCCCAAGGTTGGGCGGAGGCTCGCCCAATAGAGCGCGTTTGCTCTACTTGTAGAGTTCAGTTGCCAGACGGAACGCCATCACGCCAGGAATCAGAGCAATGACCAGAGCAATAAAGACCTGCGTATCAGATAAAGACATGATTGAAAAACTCCTAATCGATGAATATGATTTGTTCACCAATGTCCGTCAAATCGTTCATTTCTGGAATCACTTTGTTACAGAGTTTAACACTGCCTCGGCGAGGGCAGCCTCTAAATTACAGACCTCTTTCGCGATCCAGCCAGACTTTTGCTCCGAGTTGACTGACAAAAAACATAGTCGCGTCGGGTGGGTTTCGTGCCTCAACCCAACACAACCCTGACTGCTGTTGGATTTCTACGACAGTATGGGATGTTCAGAAGTTTTGTCAGTTAATCCGCTTTTACTCGCTTCGGTTGAGCCGCCCATTTCAGTGACTAAAATAGATTCAGCTAGTTTGGAGTAGGGTTTAGTGGATGTTCCCCAACCCAGTTCAAGAGTAACCCGCGCTCACTTCGAGCGACAATTGCGAAGCTTGCAGCGCGACGTATTGCGTATGGGGGCTTTGGTTGAAAAATCCTTTTGGCTAGCGCGTCAAGCGCTTTTTGAAAGAGATTTAGAAGCCGCTAAACAAATTGCCCTACAAGATAAGCAAATCGACCAGTTCTATCGGCAAATCGAATTAGACTGTGTTAGTACAATGGCCCTCCAAGCGCCAGTTACTCAGGATTTGCGCTTAATTAGCGCTCTGATGCAACTGATTCGCGATCTCGAACGTATTGGCGATTATGCTAAAGACCTTGGCGAAATTGCCCATCGCTTATTTGCCTATCCTCCTCATCCTTGTATGGGACAAGTTCAGCAGATGTCCGATCGCTGTCAGGCGATGTTAGCCATGAGTTTAGCGGCTCTATCGGATCTTGATGCTGAAACTGGGTTGGAGGTGAAAGTCAAAGATGATGCCGTTGATGATGATTACGAAACGCTCTACAATCTGCTAGCCAATCAGAGCAATATTCAAGGCGTTGTTGAACCCATTTTGCTGCTGGTTTTGGTCATTCGCCATCTCGAACGGATGGCCGATCATGCCACCAATATTGGTCAGCGGGTCGCTTATATTGTCACGGGGCAAAGATACTAGAGAAATTACCCGCGCTCGGTACTTGGCTTGATTCGTAGTAGTATTCCCAAAAATGGTACAATTGTTCAGGGCTAAGGTTGAAAATCCGCTCTTGGGCAAAACTTGTGCTGCGATTTACTCCTACTCAGTAGTAACAATACAGCATAATTGCCTAGAAAAATAAAAAAGCCTGACAGAGTGTATACAAAGCTGAAAGCCACCCCGCTCGACCGGTGGATGACAGCTTAAGGCATTCAGGGATCGGTGCGGCATCTTCAATGTCGCTTGATTCACCGCCCTAAATCTTCCCAACTGAAGCGTGTTAGCTGTTGGCAAAACAGCTCGCGACGGTGAATTCTACAGCTAATGTGCTCTTAAAATTGCCTCTCTTTGGGAACGCAAAGCGCAATAGGGCACAAACGCAACCTCACCACCTTCTTTGAGTGGATCGATTCGCTCCTAGCTGTACTGAGCTATGCTCGGAAAAATCAGAGAAATCGGTGCGCCACAAATCACTATCCTTCAGTCGGGAAAACGCCTCCAGTTCTCAAGAGTTTAACTGCCAAGCAACTGACGGACACGGGTGGCAGGTCGGATGTATGAAGCGCGTTGCATCGCTACTTACGCTGACTGATTTTGGGCGATTCGAGGGGTAAAGTCAACTGAGAACCGCATAGAGACAACGAGGAATCATCGCTACATGAACTTTTCGATCGCATCACTGCTATCCAATTTTGTGGATGAAAAATTGGTAGCCCCAAAAGTCTTAGAAAAGAAACTCGGTGCCACAGACGACGGAAGTCTGCGACAACTCCAAATTGCCCTGGATGCATTGGAAAAAATTGGCATCTTAGTCAAAGAACGAGGTCGGTATCGCCGAGTTATGGATGAAGGTGTGGTAGAGGGAAAACTGCGCTGTTCGAGTAAAGGGTTTTGCTTCGCCATTCAAGATGATGAGGATGCCGAAGATATCTATATCCGCGAAAGTAATTTATCAACGGCTTGGAATGGCGATCGCGTTTTAGTCAAAATTCTCAAAGAAGGATCGCGCCGACGTTCTCCTGAAGGTGAAGTTTATGTCATCCTCGATCGATCCATTACTTCGGTTTTAGCCCGAATTAAAGAAGCCGAAAGCCTTTATCGAGCCGTTCCCCTAGACGATCGCCTCCTGTTTGAACTTGACTTGAGAGCCAACGGCCAAAATCTCGCTGACGCGATCGATCACTTGGTGCACGTCGAAATTCTGCGCTATCCTCTCGGTCAGCATCCCCCGATCGGTAAAGTCACCCAAATTTTGGGTAGCGACGCCGAAGCCGCCGCTGACACAGAAATTGTCCGCTGCAAGCACGACTTACCCAAAACCTTTCCCGACAGCGTTCAAGCTGCCTCCGCAGAGTATCAAGAACTCGCAGGCGATCCAAAGAGCGAAAATCGTCTAGATCTGCGCGAATTACTCACCTTGACGATCAAACCCAATGGAGACGAAATTCGCGCCGATACCTTAGATGATGCCATTACCCTAGAAAAAATTTCGGAAAACCTTTGGCGGCTAGGGATACACATTGCCGACATTAGCGATCTGATCTTACCGGGGACGCCCGTCGATCTAGAAGCTGAAAAACGGGGAACCAGCGTTTACCTCGGCGAAAAAGTGCTACCGTTAATCCCCGATACCGTCGCTCAGATTTGTTGTTTAGCTCCAGAAAAAGACCGCAAAGCCTTATCGGTCTTGTTGACGCTAGACGATGAAGGACAAGTCCAAGAATATGAAATTGTCCCGACTTTGATCCGCGTCGATAGCTTGGTGAACTATTCGCAAGTCGAGACCATTCTCAAAGAAGAAACGCCAGACGGCATTGCTGACAACTTGCGCGAATTGATTGGACAACTGGCAACAATGTCCAAAAAGATTGCCAAACATCGTTTAGAACGGGGTGCGTTTGAGCTAAATCTCCCCGATACCAAGTTTCATTATGATGATGAGGGCGCAATTGGGGCGTTGCTGGTTTCGTCCTTAATTCCCGCGCGATCGCTCATTGCGGAATTCATGATTTTAGCCAATCAAATTGTCGCCAATCATTTCCATCAACTGGGAATTCCGATGATTTATCGCGTGCATCCCACCCCGCATCTAGACGACGTGCAAGAGTTGATGAAACTGGCGAGTAACTTGGATATTGAGCTATTCCTAGAAGACGAAGAAGCGATCGTCCCCCAAGATTACTATAAATTTACCCAGCAATTTGCCCAGTCGCCTTCGCAAAAAGTGCTGACCTATCTGTTGCTGTCTACCCTAAAACCCGCGTTTTACAGCACCACCCCCAAAGGTCACTTCGGGTTAGCCATCGAACAAGGCTATACGCACTTTACCTCCCCCATGCGCCGCTATGCCGATTTGCTGGTGCATCGCGTCATTCATGCAGTGTTAGAACAAGGACGCGATCGCCGTACCAGTCGGGCCAAAGAAAGCGTCAATCTGCGTCACAGCAGTGCTTTGGGCAAAGTTAACTGGAACGTTCTGCCGGCCGATATTCAAAACGATTTTCAGGATATCTTTAGCGAAATTGTCGCCCACCTCAGCGAACAAGAACGCGTTGCCCAAGAAGCCCAAAGCGACTTAGAAGGCTTGCAAAAAGCCGAATTCATGAAAGCGCATACTGGGGAAATCTTCAGCGGCGTGATTACGGGCGTCCAATCTTACGGCTTCTTTGTAGAACTCGAAGATACCCTGGTTGAAGGGTTAGTTCACGTCAGTTCCCTCAAAGACGACTGGTACGAATACCGTTCTCGCCAACAAATGTTAGTGGGACGAAAAAATCGCAACCAATATCGTTTAGGCGATCGCGTAGACGTACAAGTTAAAAGCGTAGACTACTATCGCCAGCAAATTGACCTCGTTGCCGTTAGCGGTGGAAATATCGCTACAGGTGAAGAGGAGGAGGAAATTGAGGAATAAGTAAAAAGAATGGGGAGATGGGGGGAAAGAAGAGAGTTGGGGAAGAAAAGACAGGAAAACTTAATAATTATCAACCCTGCATACTTCGACACAGAAGCTTCAGCACCCTATCCTCCCATCCTCTTCCTCACTCAGAACGCTGCTACACACCAAGAACCGCGCAACAGCACCGATCGCTTTTTTCCCCATCTCCTCATCCTCTTCCTGACTCAGCACTTAGAAAGGAGAACCCATTGTGAACAAACCCTTAATTTTAGGGGTATCGGGTGCTAGCGGTTTAATTTATGCCGTTCGCGCCCTCAAATTTTTGCTCTTATCAGACTATTGTGTTGAGCTAGTTGCGAGTAAAGCGACCTATATGGTTTGGCAAGCCGAACAGAACATCCGGATGCCAGCAGAACCGCTTCAACAAGAAAGCTTTTGGCGAGAACAAGCTGGCGGCGTTAGTCAAGGGAAACTACGCTGTCACTCCTGGCAGGATGTCGGTGCAAATATTGCTAGCGGTTCCTTTAGGACGTTAGGAATGTTGGTGATGCCCTGTAGTATGAGTACAGCGGCCAAACTTGCTACAGGCTTAAGTTCAGATTTGCTGGAACGGGCAGCGGATGTGCAACTCAAAGAAGGACGAAAACTGGTACTTGTCCCCCGTGAAACCCCATTTAGCTTAATTCACCTGCGAAACCTCACCACTCTTGCAGAAGCGGGGGCAAAAATTGTTCCAGCAATTCCGGCTTGGTATCACAACCCGCAGACGATAGAAGATTTAGTAGATTTTGTCGTAGCCCGCGCTTTAGATCAATTAGAAATTGATTGCGTACCCATCAACCGCTGGCAAGGACATTAATATAGAACTTGAGTTGAACGATGTTGGGAAAACGTTGAGAGCGATCGCGCGCGGGAATCTCGCTTACCCAAACATTCCGGCTCAAACACTTAGATATGCTACTTTACCTCCTTTATGCCGCACAGCGGTACTGTTGCCCTCCTAACTCCGAACTATGTCTGCACTTCGCCTAGTTTTAGTCTTATTTGTGATTGGGGGGTTAATCCTATTAATCCTGCAAAACTCCTCACTAACCTTATCGCTAACGTTTTTAGGTCTAGAAACGCAAGCATTGTCTTTGGGGTTATGGTTGCTTTTCAGCTTAGGTGCAGGCTTTTTAACCAGTTTGGTGCTAGCGGGTTTGTTGCGCTTTGCCCTTTACTTGAATGCGCCGCTGTTACCCAGTGCCGCCAGACGACCCAATACCCGCGCTTCTGAGACGCCTAAACCCCCTAGAACGCCGCGTCCTCCAGAAACAACCAAAACGCGCTTGCAAGTAGATGCGCCCCCCCCTGGGGCTGGAGTGCAGCCGGAACCGACAGTGAAAACGCCTTCTCCTGCGCCGACTGCTGAGAGTTGGACGGATGATTGGGCAGCCTCTCCCTCGAAGATTGGAGATTGGGACGACCCTCCAGTAAAGCGATCGCCCTCACCCACCCCCGTCCCTTCTGCAACCCCCATTCCAACCCCAACCCCTCCCTCCGGAACCACCTATTCCTACAAGCCGCAAGACCGCGATCGCTCTGGTGTGGGCAGAACGGAAGATGTTTATGATGCCAATTTCCGCGTGATAATTCCCCCTCCTAGTAGCGAACAGCCCAAACCCACGCAGGAGGATGACTGGGAAGCAGGGGATGATGAGGACTGGATTTAGCGCTTTTTCCATTGGATCGGCTTGAGATAATCTCCTTCAAATGGCTCCCCTTTGAGCATCCGATGCCAATAAACCCAGGGTAAGACGGTTGTCTTCATCTTCCACATAATCCAGCGTTCTTGGACGGGATTGAGCGGAAAGCTAGAAAGCGGCGTACCGCGATAGCCATCAAATTCTGCCATGATGGTTTTGTCATAGCCTGTAATTAACGGACAGCAGGTGTAGCCGTCATAGCGCTGTAATAAAGGTTTCGAGTCGATTAACGCCAGTACGTTTTCAGCAACGACGGGGGCTTGTTTGCGAGCGGCGGCCGCCGTTTTAGAGGTAGGCAGCGAAGAGGCATCGCCTAAGCTAAAGACGTTGCTATGGCGATTGTGTTGGAGGGTGTAGCGATCGACATCCACCCAACCATAAGGACTATTGGGTAAGGCGAGGGGGCTGTTTTTAATGAAGTCAGGGGCGCTTTGGGGGGGAGCAACATGGAGGAGGTCATAGGGATAACTGACTTCATCGATAATATTGCCGCGATCGTCATAGAGATCGAAGAGGGCTTCCTGGGTTTCAGCTTGAATCGCTTTGAGGTTGTGTCGAAATTTCACCTCAATTTCTCGCTCTTGAACGACTCTCTCTAGAAGTGCTGAATACTCCGGTACGGCAAACATCTTGTCTAAGGGGGTGAAAAACATCACCTTCGTTCGTTGGCGGACGCCTGATTTGCTGCGGAAGGTGTCGTCTGCCATGTACATGACTTTTTGCGGCGCGCCTCCACATTTAATCGGCGTGTTGGGAAAGGTAAATAGAGCATTTCCCCCTTGAAAGTTGCGGATCAGTTCCCAGGTGTAGGGCGCATAATTGGCAGAATAGTTGCTGGTGACACCATTTTT
>JAAHGE010000870.1 GCA_010672635.1 Desertifilum sp. SIO1I2
TGCTTGCGATCGCTTTGAGTTTGAGATTCTGAAGTAACTTTAGGATTAGTCTTCTCTAGCTCAGAGCGATCGCAAGCCTCCCAAGGAGAAACCCGAACGGGGATTTATGGGGGTGCTGAAAAATCCGAATTTTTTAGCCCTGTGGAGCGGTCAAGTTTTTTCTCAACTGGCTGATAAAGTCTATCTCGTTTTGATGATTGCCCTGATTGCCAGTCGCTTTCAGAGCAACAATCAAACCATTAGCGGTTGGGTTTCTGCCATTATGATTGCCTTTACAGTTCCGGCAGTCTTATTTGGTTCGCTCGCTGGCGTTTTTGTAGACCGATGGTCGAAAAAAGCGGTTTTAGTCTCCACTAACCTGCTCAGGGGGGCGACTGTTCTGGCATTACCCGTTCTGTTGTGGTTAGCAGAAAGCTCCAATCCAATTTTAGGTTTGCCTTTGGGGTTTTGGGTGTTGTTGATCGGTACCTTTTTAGTCTCCACCCTAACGCAGTTTTTCGCCCCGGCCGAACAATCGGCAATTCCGCTGATTGTCAAGCGTCGCCATCTGCTGCCAGCCAATTCCCTATATACAACAACGATGATGGCATCGGTGATTATTGGGTTTGCAGTGGGCGAACCTTTACTTTCTTTAGCCGATAGCTTTCTACAGCATGTCACGGGGAATTTTCATTTTGGCAAAGAATTTGTCGTCGGTGGGTCGTATGCGATCGCCGGTTTGCTGCTGCTTCCCCTCAAAACGGGAGAAAAATCCGAACCCCCGCAACAGGAACCTCCCCATGTGTGGCAAGATATCCGCGAAGGACTCTTTTATCTAAGAAATCATCGCCGCGTTCGCAATGCCTTATTGCAACTGGTGATTCTATTTTCAGTGTTTGCCGCTTTAGCCGTCTTAGCCGTTCGTCTTGCTGAAATCCTCCCCTATCTCAAAGCGTCTCAGTTTGGCTTCCTGTTGGCGGCGGCGGGAGTCGGAATGGCGACAGGTGCGGGAATCATTGGTTATTGCGGTCAGCGTCTTGGCTCGAATACTAAATTAAGTTTAATCGGTTCAATTGGTATGGCTTGTTCCCTAGCCGTGCTTTCGCTATTTATGCACCAATTGGGAATCACCATTATTTTAATTACCCTCCTCGGTGGATTTGCAGCAATGGTGGGCGTGCCGATGCAAACCACCATCCAAGCTCAAACGCCCGAAGCCATGCGAGGTAAGGTGTTTGGTTTACAAAATAATGCCATTAATATTGCTTTGAGTTTGCCATTAGCCTTAGCCGGGGTAGCCGAAGCATTCTTGGGGTTAAAAGTCGTCTTTTTAGGGTTAGCTGCAATTGTCCTCGCTGGCGGTCTCTCAACCTGGTATATTTCCCGTACAGGCGGAAATCCAGCAACCGCCTCCGTTGAGACTCCCTGCCGCTCGGAGAGCGATCGCACCTCCAGATAGTTGTTTATGGAAGGTGAAAGTGTGACAATTCACGCTGGATAGCTCATTCATTAACAAAACCCTAAAACTTGAATGCATATCGCTTGGCTTGGCAAAAAATCACCCTTTTGCGGCAATGTCACCTACTCGCGAGAAGTAACCAATGCGTTGCTAGAACGCGGATATCAGGTTAGTTTTCTTCACTTTGCTCAAGAAGAACAACCGGGTGCCAAAGCGTTACTGAATCGCAGTTCCTATAAACTCCCGTTTGTCAGTCATTCTCTAGGCAAAGTAGAGAATGAGGGGTGGGGAGATTGCCCGGAAGTGGCGATCCCCTGCGTCATGAAATCAACGCTT
>JAAHGE010000871.1 GCA_010672635.1 Desertifilum sp. SIO1I2
TTACGCCAATTAAGGGCTGATGAGCTAAGGGAAATTCATATCGTACTGGTGACGAGTGGGAAACAGCAATGGTTGTTGTTTCTTCAGCTATGGGTAATAGAGTTGCTTGAAGCTCTATCTGATTTTGATCGAGCGTTACTTCTTGCAAGAAGGTTTGAGTAGCTAAATGTTCTGTTGCAGTATCAGTAATAAATGCTTCCTGCTCTGCGTAGTGCTCTATAGCTGTAGCGACCTGCAATGCTAAACGCTTCAGCCAGCAATCAAGACACTTACGAGCCAGGATTAATTGCAACTGTAAATGTAACTGAGACAGGATTAAATACAACTGAGCCAGGATTAATTGCAACCAGCCTGCAATCATCCATTTCAGCCAGGATTAAATGCAACTATGGCAGTAAAGGAAAGGGCCATTTTCTTGACCGACCTCATTCCCCTCCATACCCAACCTAAAATCGGCTCAAGTTTGGTAACGAAACTCGGTAACGATATCTAAGGCAACCTATACTGTGAAGCAACGAGTTTGTTTACTGACTTGCTGAGGTTCAAGTCATGTTGATCGGCTACGCGCGAGTTTCAACCGATGACCAGAAATTGAACCTGCAAATGGATGCTTTGCAGCAAGCGGGTTGTGCAAAGATTTACTCAGATAGGCTTAGGGGAGTCAAAGCTGCCAGACCTGGACTGAGCCAAGCACTGGAAGTAGCACGGGCTGGCGATGTTCTAGTAGTTTGGAGGCTAGACCGCTTGGGAAGGTCGCTCAAAGACCTGATCGAAATCATGTCCAAGTTAGATGAGAGAGGAATTCAACTCTCTAGCTTGTCCGAATCAATTACGACTACAAATAATAGCGGTAGGCTAATTTTCCACCTGTTCGGTGCCTTGGCAGAATTTGAGCGCAATCTGATCCCCGAACAGAACGATTTCACCAACCGCAACACGACGTTTATGACCTGGAATTTGCTGCACATGGCCCGCATGATTAAGGATGCGGGGGGCATACCGGCCCACGGCAACCAGCGATCGCAGTGGGTCACAGGCTGTCACTTTGATTTTCCCAACCCAGAATATTGCTGAGTCGGTCAGGTGCCATTGAGCCTTGATCTGTCTGTTGTGACCCGTATCTATCAAAGAGCATGTAACCCCCTGCCTCAGTGCAGGGTTCTGGGATGGGGAACCCCCCTTAGTACACGTCATCATGGGAGCCAAGATTTAACAGCAGAATTGATGGCTCTTGCGTCTCCATATCATCATTCACAAATTCAAACAAAATTCTCAGTTTGTAATCAATTGAAGCTGACCAAATTCCAGCCAAGTCGCCTGTTAGTTTGTGGGTTTGCAAGCTGGAATGAAAAGGGTCTTCAGAGAGTTGAATCAGCGTTTGTTCAATTGCAAAGCGCAAATTTGGATTACGCTTTACCAACCGCTTAAAGGCTCTCAACGATTTGGGAGTCCAACCAATTTGTCTCATTCGTCTAGCTCAGCCATGAAGTCAGCAACAGAACCAAATCGCACTTGACCTTGAGCGTATTCTTGGCGAACTTCGGCAATCTCACCCATCAGTATTTTTCGCCGTTGCTCGATGAGGCGCTTCTGGAGAAGTTCGAGTAGAGCTTCCTGATCATTCAGTGATAAGGTTTCGATTGTTTCAATTGCTCTCTGAAAAGTAGAGGATTGTCAGTCATAGCGATACTCCAAAATAGGCTAAAAGTTTACTGAATTTTATCTGACTCCTTGATGCTTCCCTATTTGGCTTAGTTTTAGCA
>JAAHGE010000872.1 GCA_010672635.1 Desertifilum sp. SIO1I2
CTAGTAGTGACTGAAAAATGATTAAGGATTAATTATGAAAATAATTTAATAACCAAGCGCCTACTTGGGATTGATCGATTTCCCGACTGCGGCGGAATGATTCATCTAGAACCGTTAGGGTTAACCCTGGTAAAACTTGGGAAGTTTGAATGCACTTGCTACCTCGATCGGCGATCGCGTTCCGCCTGCCACTGTACTGCCATCTGGGCAAACTCAGCATCCCCCTCAAACATTCCAATAAACGCTGTCCACGGATTTTCTCGTACAGGCTGTTTGAGAGCAACTTCTAGTGACAAAACTTCAACCCGACTTAGGCGATCGCTTGCCAGTTTTTGAGTTGCATAGATCGCTTTTGCTGAGTTTAAGATTGCTGGACGGCGTAGATAATTGCGACTTTGCTCAATGACTCGGCGCTCAACTAAATCCACATCTCGACCAAATATTGTTTTTAATTCATCTTCCATATCTAATAAATCTTCAATCGTATTTTTCACCTCATCAGCAAAAACAACCAGCACATCAATATCACTACTATCGGGTTGAAAATTATCTCTGAGGACAGATCCAAATAAAGCAAACTCTGCGATCTACCAACGCTGACAAAACTCAATGATTTTTTCGTAATCAATAGGAATTTGCGTTTTCACAGGTTGAATGTCTTGCATGGCTCGTCCTAAATTAAACGAAAAGATTTACGGGGTTGAGGGAAGCTCAAATAAATCGGGTTCCTTTTGTGTCAGCGTTAGGGGTTGTTTGATTTTCCAGGTTTGATCTTGGGAGAGTTCTAACAAAGAGTGGTGATAATTGGCTAACGTTGCCCGATGTCCTACGCTTAAGAAAGTGGTTCCCATTGCTTGCAAATGTTGATACAAGCGTTCCTCATTGCTCGTATCTAAGGCGCTGGTGGCTTCATCGAGGATGGCGTAGGCGGGTTGGTTGAGTAACAACCGGGCGAAGGTTAACCGCTGCTGTTCGCCCAAAGAGAGGACATCCGCCCAATCTTCCTCGGCGTCAAAACCGTCAAAGCGTTCGGCTAACCCGGCTAAATTTACCTGTTCCAAGACTTGGTTTAGGCGTTCGTCATCTACTTCTAAGTGCGTGTTGGGATAGAGCAACTGATCGCGCAGGGTTCCCAGTACCATGTAGGGACGTTGGGGTAAAAATAGGACTTGTTCGGATGCAGGGCGGTGGATGGTTCCTGTACCAGAATCCCACAATCCCGCGATCGCTCTCAACAGGGAACTCTTCCCGCAACCGCTAGGCCCCATTACCAGTAGACTTTCTCCTGGGGGTAACTCGACTGATAAATCTGCAATTAAGGTGCGCTGATGGTTGGGGGTTTGCAGGTTAAGCTGTTCCACGGCGAGGCGTTCTGCTTCCACGGTTTGAATCTTCGGTTGCGACTCGTCGGTAGAAGATTGCTCTAAAAACGCTGCAAAGGTATAGAGACGGTTAATTCCCGCGCCAAAGGTGGTTAACTGCTGGAACCGCGCCACCACAACATTTAAAGAGAAAAACACTCTCACAAAAGCACCTTGCGCTTCTGATACCTTCCCGACTTCCATCTCTCCGGCGAAAATGGCAGGCGCAACCACTAAAGCCGGCAAAATAAACGGGATAAACTCGTAGGCGTTGGTGAGAATATTTAAATTCAACTCCCATACCAGCAAGCGCTTGACGTTTTCAAACACATCCCCAAACCGATGCTTGACTTGGTTAGATTCCCGGTCTTCGCCGCGATCGCATTCTATCGCGGCGAAGA
>JAAHGE010000873.1 GCA_010672635.1 Desertifilum sp. SIO1I2
AAGATATGGGCAACCTTTTAGATCTTGCTTCTAGCAACGCTTCCCTCCAAACCCTCGTTCAAGCCATTGAGTCTGCGGGTTTAGCTGAACTTCTCGCAGGCGAAGGTCCTTATACGGTGTTTGCGCCCACCGATGAAGCGTTTGCGGAACTCCCAGAAGGTCTTTTAGAACGGCTTCTCCTTCCCGAAAACCGCGAAATTCTGCAACAAATTCTGGCTTACCACGTGGTTCAGGGTGAAATTCCTTCGAGTGAAATTACCCCTGGAACCATTGATACCTTGTCTGGGGGTGTCGCGGTGGATGTTGATGGCGATCGCGCGATCGTTAACGACGCCAGCGTGATCCAAGCAGATATTCAAGCCACCAATGGCATCATCCACGCGATCAACCGCGTTCTACTCCCCCCCCAAGTTCAAGAACTTTTAACCTCTCAGTTAGAAGCCGAACTCCAACAAAACTAGATTAAATTAAAGCGCCGCCACAACTTGAACCGCACCCTGCTGTACATCCATAACAATAGGGTGCGGTTTGCACTTCTGCTAACACATCTAAGTTATCGAGTTCTAGCAATTTCGCAACTGTTAAAGCTTCTCCATTGGGCATCCTAGCGGGAAGGTTTTCCATTTGATTAAAGTCACAGTCAAAAATATTCCCTAAATAATCGACTGAAAGTTCGTTGCGGCACATTAAGTAATCGACTGTTGTCGGATTAAAATTAGATTCCAAGAAGCCTAAATAGGCATCGTGAATTTTCTGTTTCTTGAGTTGAAACTTGGTTCGTCCAATGGGTAAATTCGTAATTGTAAATAGCTGATTGAACTCAATTCCAAAATTTTCTTGTAAAAAGCGCTTATAGTCTTGTTCTAACTTCTGTTGTTGGGGCGTTAAAGAAAAGCGATCGCTCTGAGGGACTTGAGGATTAAATACCAGATCTAAAATTAACTCTGGCTGACGCCCGTATCCCAGTTGATTGAGTTTTTGCAACGCTTGTATTGACGCTTGATAAACTCCGGTTCCCCGCATCCGATCGACATTATCTTCTAAATAGCAGGGTAAAGAAGCAACCACCCGGAGGCGATTTTTAGCAAAATATTCCGGTAGATCGGTAAATTCAGATTCAAAGAAAATCGTTAAATTAGAGCGAACAATAACCTCTTTATTCTCCGATCGCGCCGCTTCTACGAGAGGTCTAAATCCATAATTCATTTCAGGCGCGCCCCCCGTTAAATCAATAGTCTGAAGTTGGGGAAAGCGATGAATGACTTGAATAAGTTGTTGACAAATTTCAGGCGATAGTTCTTCGGTTCGTTTGGGGCCAGCCTCCACATGGCAGTGGCTGCAAGCTAAATTACAGCGTTTTCCTAGGTTAATTTGTAAAACTGTAATTTTATTTTTACTTAAAGGACGAGCCAACTTCTCTTTGAAAGGCGCGATCGCAGTTTTAGTCATTGCAAAACCTGAGAGTGAACACTTCTTGATTGTAATCAATTAATAACGCAGATTTAGTTAATCAAGGGGATATTTTTTAGGAAAATCTCAATCGTGCTTTTGAATTTTCTGAGTTCGCTTGCGAATATTTTTTAGGATTTTACGGCGTCTGCTTCCTGGAGATCGTTTTGGGGGTGCTTCAACTCGATGTAGATTATCAGGTGCAATGGCAAGGTTGCGTCGCGGACGAATCCTAGAACCATAACGATTTGCCCAAACTTGAGTAAATTCAGCGCCCGTCAGTAGCAGTTGAGCAGAGTAAAAA
>JAAHGE010000874.1 GCA_010672635.1 Desertifilum sp. SIO1I2
ATTTGCAAGAGAAATGGCTGAAGTTGGCGGGAGTTTAAGGGGCAATAACCTTTCTCCAAGACCTCAAATAGCATCTATGGTTATTGATGGATGGATTGGATGACAGGGTAGCCCGGATCTAACGGCTCCAGGTATCCCAGTTGTTGATCGCGTAGGTGGGGTAGCACCTCAGAGTTGTCTGTCGGCATCAGGATTTTTTAGGTTACTCTATAAGGTATGATTGGTAAGGTCGCTCTGTTATGAGTGTTGTCATCTCCGATGAAATTCTGCAAGCCTCTCAACTGACCTCAGACGAGTTTCGCCAGGAAATTGCCCTATATCTATTTCAAACGGGTCGTTTAACGCTTGGTTATGCTAGTCGTTTAGCAGATATGCCACTTAATGCTTTTCGCCAACTCTTAAAGCAGCGTAAAATCGCACTGTATTCCTACGATGTTGAAGATTTTGAGTTGGATTTGAAGAACTTACAAGAGTTGGGGCGATTGTGATTGTTGTTAGCGACACGTCAGCAATCACAAATTTGGCGGCAATAGACCACTTAAAGCTCCTGCCTCTTTTGTATCGGCAAGTTCTAATTCCAGAGGCAGTATATCGCGAACTTGTAGACATCGATCCACCCGTTCTAGGAAGTATCGAAGTCCAAACAGCTACTTGGTTAGAGGTCAAATTAGTTGCAAACCGTGAGATTGTGGAACGCCTTCAAAGCGAGGTGAGATTAGATCCTGGAGAGTCGGAAGCAATTGCGTTAGCTTTGGAAAAAAGAAGCATTTGTACAAGAGGCGATCGCAGAGTTTGAAGCTGAATATTGCCGAGAGATCTGATGGTACGCTACCACTCAATGATTTTAGTCGATATGTCCTTTAAAGAGTATTCGTAATTTCCACAATCATTTCTCCCTGCTGCAATTGCTCTAATGCATTCGGTAAAGTTGCCATTAACAATTGTCGCAAGTTGCGGTTCGTGACATTGCCGCAAGTTAGCCATAAAATTTGAGGAGGCGCTCCTAAACGACAGACTAAGTCGATGAAATCACTGTCTTTGGTGATAATCACTACATTTTCAGACCGTGCTGCTGCAAAAATCTCGATATCTTGAGCATCTCGTAAGTCTAAATCTCGCAATGCTCTGGCTTCTAAACCAAAGGTTTCTGTCAGCCAACTTGCCAATGTAGGCGGAAGTTGAGCATCGACCCAAATTTTCATGCGGTTAGTCTAGGAAAATCAGTACGTCTTGCTGCAAAGACTAAACAGGCTTGAATATCTGCTATTTCTAAATCGGGAAAATCTTCTAAGATTTCAGAAATGCTCACATTTTCCGCTAACATTTCTAAAATATCGGTGACTCGAATTCGCATCCCGCGAATACAGGGACGACCCCCACATTGACCAGGATTTTGTGTAATTCGGCTCATTAATTCAGGAGTTGAAGTCATATTTTTAAGGCTGAATGTGTGGTTAGAGTAGGTTTGAGCAGCCAAGAAACCGGGTTTCTATCAATATCTCTGATTTGTAGCAGAAACTGTCCTAGAAACCCGGTTTCTGACCGCTTAAGAGTTCTCAACAATTATTTCCCAATACAAAAACGGCTGAAAATTCGGTCTAAAACGGATTCTGTTACTTCTTCGCCGAGGATTTCGCCGAGGGATTGGGTGGCGGCGCGTAAGTCGATAGTCCAAAAGTCGAGGGGGAGTTGGTTGTTGATGGTTTCTTGGACTTGTTGTAAAGAAGCTTTGGCGCGGGTGATGGCGGCGGC
>JAAHGE010000875.1 GCA_010672635.1 Desertifilum sp. SIO1I2
GCGATCGAGTCCGTGAATCACAACCCCTTCTTGAATATAGGTACCTTTACCAATGTAAAAAGGACTTCCTTCGTCAGCTCGAATAGAAGTCCCTGGGGAAATCAAGACGTTGGGACCAACGCGAACGTCCCCAATTAAACTGGCGAAAGAATGAACGTAAGCTGTTTCATCAATGGTTGGCTCGGCCAGGCTTTTTGACCAAGGGGTAGGTGGAGCCGCTAGGCCTCGAACTACCATGAGTTGAATTCCTCCTATGAGTGTCATTTGTCGGGTGTCAGTTGTCGGCTGTTCAATTGGCGTTGAGGATGCGACCCAAAGTCATTTCATCCCAGAACTGCTTAAAGTCACAGAACTAATGGAGTATCGCTTTGGCTGACAACTGACAACTGACCCATGACCTAAGTGCGGTACTGATCTTTTTTGCTGTAGAGCAACTGATTGTCAACACTGACAGTATCAATAATCCCGACGACCATCGCGTCAATGGGACGATGTTCGCTACCAGAGACTTGACGCGCAGCACTACCCCGACTCACTAAAACCCATTCATCTAGGCCCGCACCAACGCTAGTATCTGCTGCCACTTCATATTTGGGTAATAACTGCCCAGTTTCATCGATGAACTGTAACAGGAGTAGCTTTGCCCCTCTAAGAGTCGGATCTTTTTGGGTACTCACAACTGTGCCGCGAACTTTGGCAATCTGCATCGATCGGGCTTACGGACGGTTGTAAGAAGCCGGACGAATAGCATTGGCACCTTCAGCAAATTGCTGCACGTCCTCGGTGTAGCGAATGGGTAGAACGTACTCCAGGTTTTCGTGGGGACGAGCGATGATGTGGGTGGACATCACTTGACCGCCGTTGACGCGCTTGACCGACTCAACACCGGCTGCAACGGATGCTTGAACTTCAGAAACATCGCCGCGCACGATCACGGTAACGCGACCGCTACCAATTTTTTCGTAGCCGACTAGGGTGACGCGAGCGGCTTTCACCATTGCGTCTGCTGCTTCTACAACGGCGGGGAATCCGAGGGTTTCAACCATTCCAACTGCAATAGACATTGTGCGACTCCTTAAATAATGTCAATACTCAGGGTTTTCTTAATCAAAACGAACCTTCAACACTAGTAGGTTCGGAACTGATCGACCGCCTCAGTGTAGCGAATCGGGAGAACGTATTCCAGGTTTTCGTGGGGGCGAGCGATGATGTGTGTAGAGACGACTTCACCACCATTAACGCGTTTGGCGGATTCTACGCCGGCTGCGATGGAAGCCTGGACTTCTGAAACATCTCCTCGAACAATCACAGTGACGCGGGCGCTGCCGATTTTCTCGTAGCCAACGAGCGTGACACGAGCGGCTTTTACCATTGCGTCTGCTGCTTCTACGACAGCAGGAAAGCCTCGTGTTTCTATCATTCCGACGGCGATTGGCATTGTTAATCTCCTGAGTAGAAAGAGCGTAAATTCTTCAACAAACCCCGGCTTGGGCGTCTTTGATGACGAGGACACCCAATTCTTAATGCTTTAGAAAAAGCTGATTATTGCTTCCATGTTTAAGGATATGGGAAGCATGACTCTCCTGGCAATATAATTCATTATCATATCATTTAATTTAATTCATTAATTTTGTTAATAATACAATAAAATTAATTTTTTATTAAAAAAGTTAATTATGCGCGAGTATGTGCTTTAGTCAAAGGTTTAATCGGCGATCTCCGAGGTCGGGGACGAGGAGGGGCGATCGCC
>JAAHGE010000876.1 GCA_010672635.1 Desertifilum sp. SIO1I2
TGCTTTAAGTCCGGATGGCAATTTTCTGGCAAGTGCCAGTCGTAATGAAGTTTTTCTGTGGGATTTACGTCCGGGAAGCCAGCTAGAAAAAACGAAACTTGAAGGCCGCTATCCCGTAACCTTTAGTGGAGATGGCAAGCAGTTAATTTGTGGGGGTCAAGTTGCCGGATCGATTCAAATTTTCAGTGCTGGCATACAAGAACCGTTGGTGGCTGTCACTCGCACTTTAGCAATTCAATGGTGGAATATTTTAGACGTAGCGCCAACTGCTTCGCGACAGGACGTTAAGGCTGCTTATCGGCGTTTGGCGAAACAATATCATCCTGATTTTAATCAGTCTGAACAAGCGAAGGCTAAAATGCAGGAAATTAACCAAGCTTATCAAGCCTTTCAAACGTCATCGCTTAAAAAATTGTAAGAAAGACCAACAGTAAGGCTTCCGTCCATTCAACCACGGCCCCATAGGTATCGCCTGTATGACCGCCAAGCTGGGTGTTAAACCACGCGCCTGTTAAATAGGCGATCGCACTTCCACCTAGCGCCATTGCGACCCCTAGAGGCCACTGCTGCGGCGAAATCCAGAATACAATCGTACTGAAGCCTAACAGCAAGACTAGACTGGGGACGAGATGCCAAACTGACTGAATGGCTTCTTGATGAAACGCACCTTTACCCGTAGGTTTAAGGTAGGGATAGCGCAGAATCGCTAGCATTTGTCCCCAGCGACCCCACGCCGCCGCCGCCGCGATCGCCCATCCCCGATGCTCGCTAATATCTGTTAAGGCCGCCACTTTCAGGAGTAAGATAGCAACAGCAGCGATCGCGCCAAATGCTCCCGTTACGCTGTCTGCCATCACCTCTAACCGCCGTTGAGGATCGGTGGTTGCTAACCCATCTGCCGCATCCATTGCGCCATCTAAGTGAAATCCCCCAGTTAAGCCGACCCAACTGACAACCAGTACAACACTCCGAGTTAATACGGGAATACCCAGAAGGGTTAAACCTATATCCAGCAATCCCAGCAGTCCTCCGACTAAAAAGCCAATCGCTGTCACCCAACGGGCAACGCCTCTAAACTCCAGTTTTTCGGAGTTAGGGACTGGCAAGCAGGTATAAAAAGCGATTGCAGCCCAAAAGGAGGATAGGGGGTTAGACATATCGTGCTAAAGATTGCAGGAGAATTAAAATAACGGAGAGTTTCTACCTTTTGGCTGAAACGCCTTCTTTCCAAAAACAGCCATACTCATAAAGGAGGAATTTGTGAGTTATCGGATAGCGGAAATTCAGTAGATTCCAGCAAGAAAAGGTTAGTAGACTTAAGATAAAATTGTCTCACACACGACTTGCGTATGCGAAATTTCCCAAGCTCTGCTTGAAATAACCGAATTTTTACTCGGATTTTCCCAAAATTATTGCTGATTGGCTCATCAGTATACCCAGACCGATCGTTTAGATGACGATCGGGTAATTGGACGATCGACTTGTCTGTTGATAAATTAGGTTGAACTTTGGAAATCTTGAGTTTAAAAAGAAGTTAGCTGCGAGTACAAACCATGCTTTTTGGCAACAATACCATTTGGATTAGAGCATTCTCCCTATGAGTCACGATCAAATCCCTGGAAACACAAGGCTCCCGGCTCCGTGTATTATCAACACTGGGGCGATCGTTAATAAACGAGACATGCAAAGGCTGCTGGCTGATTTGGGACGAGTCCGCTATTTTCACTTAGAAGACGGACAATTGCAA
>JAAHGE010000877.1 GCA_010672635.1 Desertifilum sp. SIO1I2
TGGCTAGGATTGCCCATAATGGCATTGATGTCACTCACTTTAATCCTGGTGAGATTTTAGTGGCTCCTTCAACCAGTGCAGATTTTGTGGATGCGATCCGCAAGGCGGCAGGTGTAGTGACAGAAGAGGAGAGTTTAACTAGTCATGCGGTTGTGATTGGCTTGCGTTTGGGAATTCCGGTGATGGTGGGTGTGAAGCGGGCAACCGAAGTGATTCGCGATGGCTCAATGCTGACGCTAGATTTACAGCGCGGTTTGGTTTACTCTGGTGCGATTGGTCCGTCTTAGGTGAATAGAGGTCGCTCTTTGGGTTGATTGAGGGCGATCGCGCTCGGATACACAATAAAACTATTGCGCGATCGCATTCGGTACTCTCCTATGAATCTCATAACCCGAATCGGCTTAACTTTAGCAGCTATCGCTTCGATGGGCATTGATGCTCATTTTGCCAAAGCTGTGCAACTCGCCGATGGCAGCACCCATTTTGTCCAACCCCCCCGCCTGCTGTCTGCCAGTACAACCTTTAATACGGTTAACGTTTGGCACGCTAGCTATGATTTCACCCTAAATTTGCCTGAGAACGCAGGCGAACCGTTACAGCGCGTCACCATTGCGTTGCGGGAGGGGGGAGATTTTCCCCAGTTTTTCCTCACTGAAAGCCGCGCTTTTGCGGGAGGTTCTTCCCGTCGGGGTCAAGCTTTAAATTTGCAAGGCGTGACTCAAGATCGTAAATCACAAAGTCTAACAGTTATCTTCGATCCGCCCGTCACGCCAGGTCAAACCGTCACCATTCGCCTGTATCCGGTTCGCAACCCGCGCTATGGGGGCGTTTATTTGTTCGGCGTGACCGCTTTTCCACCAGGAGAACAGGCGCGGGGTCAGTTTTTAGGCTACGGGCGCTTGCACTTTTATGAGGGCGATCGCTTCTGGTATTAGTCTATTTTGAGCTAGCCACTGCAACCGTTAGCCGCTAAATTAACTATGAAAGTTCAATTTTTAGGCGCAGACAACATCAATATTCATGGAATTTCTGACGATCCTGCTTTCGGGTTTGCTCCTATTGGCTTCTCCCATTGGCTTAGTGGTCGATCGGGTGGGGGAACGGCTGATTCGCTCTCAGTTTGAACGCATCGAACAGCTTGAAGTCCGAGTCGATAACCCTCCAAGCCATCAATTATTACAAGGGAAGGTTGAACGCATCCAAATTGCAGGACGAGGACTCTGGCTGCAACCGGATATTCGACTAGCGGCGGTGGATATTGAAACCGATCCCATCGATCTCGATCTGCCTCAGTTGCGCGAACGGTTAAGCCAGCGCGATTTTTCATTTTTAGAAAGACCGATCCAAGCGGGAATTCGCGTTGCTTTAAGCGAAGAGGATATCAACCGGGCATTGCGATCGCCTGCTGTCATCAACCGCCTGCGAGCAGCGGCTAGCCAATTGCTTCCCGGCCCAATGGGCGCTCAAGTCAACCGCTATGAAATCCTCGCGCCTCAAGTAGAATTCTTGGGAAATAATCGCTTTCGCGTCCAGGTGAATTTACAAGAACAGGGAACGGCGACAACCCCGATTACGCTGACCGCAGAAACGGGTTTAGGGACGATTGGCGGGCGGAAACTTCAACTTCTGAACCCTCGTCTAGAATTAAATGGCACTCCCGTTCCAGAACTCTTTGTTAATTTGCTGACAGAAGGGGTGAATCGACGCCTCTAGCACTTGCAAGTCGAGGCGTCGATA
>JAAHGE010000878.1 GCA_010672635.1 Desertifilum sp. SIO1I2
ACGAGAACAGTATCAAGTTGCAGTCGGTGATGCGAATAGTACATTACGCTCTTTTATGCAAGCTTGTCCGGCTCGCTGGGTCAATTCTTGGGCTGCTTATCGTTTCCATCAAGAGAAGCCTTTGCAGTTGAGGAAAGCTAAGGAACTAGGGTTACTCATTCCTAAAACTCTAATCACCAATAGCCCAAAGGAAGTTATTAAATTTTGTTCGGGTGGAGAACGAATCATTTTCAAGCCTGTTTATGGAGGGACTCACACGCAATTTATCAAACCTGAGCATTTAGACCAAGAACGATTAAGTTATGCTCTAAGCTACTCTCCTGTGACACTTCAAGAATACATACCAGGAACGAATATTCGGAGTTACGTAATTGGAAACGTAGTTTACTCAGCGGAAATTTACAGTACAGAAGTAGATTTTAGATCCGATGTTCAAGCTGACTTACGGATCATAGAATTACCAGATGTTGTGCAAAAGCAATGTTTGGCTGTTACTCAAGGTTTTGGCATGAAATGGACTGCAATCGATTGGCGATTGAAGCCGACAGGAGAGTATGTTTTCTTGGAAGCTAACTTTAGTCCTATGTTTCTTCATTTTGAAAGGCAGACTGGATTTTTCATTACAAATCAATTGGTGAATTTATTGATGTAAGGTACTGCCAAATTATCTCTAATATGTGAATTAAGATTAGACAGCAGATGAGTTTAGTTTAAGCTTAAGTACTGGATATAGGCGGTGAGTTATATGTTGTAGGAATCATCATGTTTTCACAACTACCTTCTACAGTATTTATAGCTTGTACGGGTAGCTTTTTGCCTATAAATACATCCATCAAGCCTAGAAAATATCGATCCATCATCAACACATTAGTATAAACAAGGCGCTCAATTGTAGCCAACCCGAAACCATCCTCTGTAATATCTATGCTAGTTTTAAATCTGATTTCACCATCAGAAAAATCAAATTCAAAGTTCCCAATAGAAAGCCCATAGTTTACTCTGGTGATAAATTCAGCAATTTCCAGATGATGATCTTGTGCTTTCATAGGAAAAACTGAGTAAAAGAAAAATCTTGTTGTTGCTTCATTTTCAACAGCTTGAGCAAAGCACAACCAAGTACCTTGATCGCTAGTAAATGCTGTTTGTAAAGCGGAATCATCCTCAATTTTGGAGAATTGCCAGTTTTCTTTCTCAAAAAATTCAATAACTTGATCTAAAACTTGTTTCATATTTCCTCTTGCGAATTTAGTGTGGTGAATTAATCGATACACAAGCCGATTATGTTTTGAGTCAAAGTTCAATCGGCTTGTTGCGATGTTACCAGAATTTAAGACGTTTCACTGCCCCTGAAACAGCATTTTTGGCATTTTTTACTTGTTGAGCTGCTTGATTGTAAACATGAGCAGTCGCTTGTTGAACTTTACTAGTAGTATTAGAGACAAAATTAGTCACCGCTTGGACAGCTTGCTTACCTTTATTGATAACATTGCTGACAATTTCTTTACCTTTGTTGATGACGTTGTTGACAACCTGTTTCGCCCCGTTGACAACGTTACGCACTGTGTTAACAGCTTTTTGAGCATATTGAGCAACCTGCTTGATAACTCGTGGAGCAGCTTGAGCCACTTTTTGAACAACTGCTTGTTTTGCTTGCTGCAATGAGGTTTTAAATTTCTGTGTGGACTGTTGGACTAGGTTGCTAACAGCCTGTTGAGTTTGTTGCTTGAAAGTGTTGTA
>JAAHGE010000879.1 GCA_010672635.1 Desertifilum sp. SIO1I2
GGAGGGGGAGAGGGGGGGAGGGGGAGAGGGGGGGGGGGGGGGAGGGGGGGATGGGGGGATGGGGAGATGGAAGGATGGTAGGTTTGCTTACACCTTCCATCAATTGTGTTACCCGCCAGGGAATGAAGTCCACAGGCTTTTAGCTAAAGTCATTTGAAACGACTAAAAACCTAGAGGATAAGGATTTTATAGCTGTACTCAGTAAGGTTAGGACAGACTGAACTGCTCAAAAGATGAGACTCACTTGGTTTTAACTCAGCACTTTGCTTAAGTCCATTTTAATGGACTTGAGCGATTAGCCCGGAACTTGAGTTCCGGGTGGGGGTGAAAGTTACTGAGACGTTAAAGAGATCGCCGATCCAATCAAGCCGACTTGTTGATTAAGGATAATATGGACGGGGACTTTTTCTAATAGGGGACTGACTCGACCTTTGTCTAGAAAAGCCTGGAGAAATTCTCCCTGTTTCATTAAATCAAGATTTTTAGCTGCAATACCGCCCGCAATGTAAAGTCCGCCGTAGGGTAAGAGTTTAATGGCCAGGTTGCCTGCTTCGGCACCATAGGCTTCAATAAACAGTTGCATGGTACGCTCAGAAAGGCGATCGCGCTTGGCGATGGCGGCGATGGATATGGCGGCGGCGGGATCGACGGTTTTTTCTTGTCCGAGTTGCTGTTCCCAGGTTCTCACGATTTGACCAATTTCAGGAGATTCTGGCGCAATTTGTTTATCGCGTAAGAACTGGTAAATCGCAATGACGCCTTGTCCGGAAACCACCCGTTCTACAGAAATGTGGTTTAGGGAATTGCGATCGCGCAGATACTTCAGCAATTCAAACTCTAACTCATTGCGCGGTGCAAAGTCTGCATGACCGCCTTCTGAGGAAAACACTTGATAGCGATCCTCTGACAAGCGAATTAAAAAGCCTTCTCCTAAACCCGTTCCTGCACCAATAACAGCAATGGGAGCATTCGGATCGGGTTGTCCGGATTGTAAGGTAAAAATATCCGGCTCTGATAATCCTAAAATGCCATAACCCACGGCTGCAAAATCATTAATCAGGCGAACGTGGGGGATAGATAACTCTTGTTCTAAGTGTCGCGCATCGAGCAGCCAAGGTAGGTTCGTCAGTTTTGCCGTATCCTTGACGATAGGTCCTGCGATCGCCAAACACGCCTTTTCGGGTTGCGGTTGTTCCCCAGTTTGTGCGGATGCGGCTAAAAACTGCCGGATCATGGGAATTAGATCGGGAAACTCCTGGGAAGAGTACACTGCTTGGTTTAAGGTGTGCAAACTTCCCGTCTTCTCGGAGGCTTCGACTAATCTTAAAAAGGTTTTCGTACCGCCAATATCGCCAGCTAACAGTAAAGTCATACTGAATTATTTCTATTTCTGACCGCCGCTTGGTCATTTTAATCTAAGGGCGCAACCTAAAATCAACCCTCTTAGGATCAATTGAATCGAAGGGTTGACTCGGTTTTATCTAAATGGGAGGTATCGCCATTAAGTTCGAGTTTCCACCCTTCCTCTCGCCAAACCACTTTCACTAAACAGCACAGCGAAGCCTTAACTTCTGGCTTACCCGGAACTAAACCCCAGGTTGTTCCCAACACGCTAGCGCCATGTCCCACCAATAGCAGATTATCGGGAAATTCGGCTGCTAGCAACTGAGCTACTTCCCCCGCACGGCGCATACAAGTTTCATCGGTTTCGGGATATTGGGGTTGCAAGCGCG
>JAAHGE010000088.1 GCA_010672635.1 Desertifilum sp. SIO1I2
TTAATATAACAAGCTTAAAAGCAAGCTGATTACCCAGCGCAAGCTTGAGCAATCAGCCATTACACTACACTATTCATTAACTGAGTTTCATCCCCTTTCCAGGTTTCCTAGAAAGGGGTTAATTCTAGCTACTTGATGCTCAACCCAGTTAGGAGTTCTCGGACTAGGGAGAGTTCGTAGGGAAAGGGTTTCTTAACGGGGCGGTAATCGCGATCGCAAGCAGGGCCGTGGCGTAAAATCGAGTTGATGGCAACGCAAGGCTTTTGACTGAGATTGATCGCGCCGTGCGGAACGCCAGGGGGAATTTTTACTAGGGTAGGTTGTTCGCCTCGCAAGAGTATATATTGATACTGACGATCGAGTAAAGCGACTAAGACAACGCTTCCTTGAACCACAAGGAGTTGATCGGTTTGGTAATGATGAACAAACAAGTCTTCAACGGTTCCAGGAGCAATGGTGACTAATGTTGTTTCGTGGCTTAACAACGGTGGATCTACGATTGTGTTTCCGGATTGAACAACGCGATCGAGCGGACAAATCTCTACGCCAGCAGTCGGCCGAATGCACTCTAAGGAAGAGATTTGAAGTTGTTTTTTAAGACTCATGCGAGCAACCCTCGGTTTTAAAAATAAAGGAGTGAATCAACGGTTTTATGAGGTCAATCTAGCCTAGTACAATGGAAACGAAACAATGATTAAACAACCATTTCCTTCGGTTAAGTTATACTGTTAAAATCAAAATCTAGCCACTTTTTATCGATCCCTTGTAGGTTTAATACCAGTCTATCTTGAAAAAATGAGAATAGTGTAAATTTATTTGAAGTATTGTTGATTGTTAAGAGGTTAGCCAAAGAAGCTCAAGGACTCAGGTTAAAGTCTTGAAAAAATCAACCTAAAACAGATTAGAGGCGCGATCCCCATCCTCGAATCTCCCTAAAGACAGATGTAAAAAATGTTTATTAAAAAGCTTCAATCCGTTTTAATACGGGTTTTATAGGAGTAAGTCTACTGAGGAGTTCATCTGAGTCTGGACGCAGGGGGGTTAGTGTCTGGCAAGATACCGCAATTTGCGGGGAGGCTGCTGTAAGCTAAACTACTCCCTTGGGCCGTATCGCTGAAAACTTGGGAACTGAAAGTTCAGCTCAGACTCCTAAGCCGCGCGTTTAGACGAGGAGAACCATGATTTACCTGGGAGAACTGGCGGCTTTATTCGCCGCTTTTTTGTGGTCTGCCTCTTCAGTGGCCTTTCGCTATATTGGTCGCTCAGTTTCGCCATTGCACCTGAATTTCGCCAAGGGAGCAGTTGCGATCGCTCTCATTAGCCTGACCCTAACCTTACAGCAAGACTTTACCCCAGGGGGAAACCTGAGAGCGATCGCTCTCCTACTCGCCAGCGGCGCATTAGGAATCGGTCTTGGCGATACCTTCTTCTTATCTGCTATTAACACCATAGGACCGCGCCGCACCCTGATTCTAGAAGCCCTTTCTCCCCCCCTTGCAGCTATCTTCGCCTTCGTATTTTTGCAAGAACAGCTCAACTGGGAGAGCCTTTTCGGTATTTTCCTCACCGTTGCGGGTGTGATTTGGGTAGTTAGCGAAGGCATGGCTCAACCCCTTCCCCAAACCAGCACTCCCCTACGCGGGATTGGTTTTGGCTTGCTCTCCGCCCTGGGACAAGCCGGTGGTGCCGTTCTCTCGCGGGCGGCGCTATCCACCACCACCATTAGCCCATTATGGAGTAGTTTATTCCGCCTGCTAGCAGGACTCGCCGCGATCGCCCTAATCTTACTTAGCCAGCAGCCCCAGCAAAACGGATTTAAACCCCTGTATTCCCCAGAGCGATCGCACAACGGGAAATCCTTACTCGGAACCATTGCTTTAACGGCATTTTTTAGCACCTTTCTCGGTATTTGGTTGCAACAAACCGCCTTTAAGTATGCCAAAGTGGGTGTTGCTCAATCGTTATTAGCAACCAGTCCTCTGTTTGCGATTCCGCTAGCAAGGTTCAGCGGCGAACGAGTCAGTCTGCGAGCAATTTTAGGAGCCGCGATCGCGATCGTTGGAATTTTACTCCTGTTTAACGATTAACCGGCAACCCCTAGAAAAGCATTTTTCCTCAATTCAAGAGCCGTATTTAGCTCTTTTAGGTTTTTAGTCCTCCGCTACAGCAAAATCCACCCCAATGCTGAAACCTATCCAAAGAAAGATTTTGTCAAACAAACCCTATGCGTAAGAATAAGGGAGGTTTACCTGCCTAACCCGCAGAGAATCCGCTTAGTCTTGAGATTTTTTATCTCTTAAATTAGATTCGCACAAATCGAAAAATCTTATAAACTAAGGTTTTTTAGCGCTCAAGCTTGTTAGTCGAACAAGCCTAATAGCAAACAACAACCTAACTGAATAGAAGCTTATGAGAATTGCTCAAATTGCCCCGCTTTGGGAACGCGTCCCCCCCTTTCGTTATGGGGGAGTTGAACTGATTGTCAGCCTCTTGACCGAAGAACTGGTCAAACGCGGTCATGAAGTCACCTTATTTGCATCGGGAGACTCTTTGACCCACGGGCAACTGCACTCGGTTCACGATCGCGCCCTGAGACTGGATGAAAATATCAAAGAGCATGGCTTATACGAGCAAATGTTGCTGTCTCAACTCTATCAAAATGCCAATGAGTTTGATATTATTCACTCCCATGTGGGTTGTGCGGCCTTGCCCTATAGCGGTTTTGTAAAAACCCCAACCGTTCATACCACCCACGGAATTTTTACGCCGGATAATGAGAAGATGTTCCGGCAATTTGCCAGCCAACCTTATATCAGCATTAGCAACGCTCAACGCGAGTCAAAATTGGGCTTAAATTATATCAAAACCGTCTATAACGGCATTGAGTTAGAAGCTTATCCGTTTATCTCCCAACCCTCTCATTTCCCTTATTTAGCCTTTGTTGGGCGCATTTCCCCCGAAAAAGGCCCAGAACTCGCCATTGAGATTGCGCGATCGCTCCAGTTACCCTTAAAGATGGCCGGAAAAGTCGATCCCGTCGATCGCAGCTACTACCGCGAAGTCATTCAACCCTTAATTGACGGCGAACAAATCGAATACTTAGGAGAAGTCTCCCATCAGGAGAAAGCCGAGTTATTGGGAAATGCCACCCTCACCCTGTTCCCCATCACCTGGCGCGAACCCTTTGGGTTAGTGATGATTGAATCGATGGCGACGGGCACCCCCGTTGTGGCAATGGGGTTAGGATCGGTACCTGAAGTCATTGCTCATGGCGAAACTGGGATGGTTTGCCACACCCTTGAGGAAATGATTGCAGCCGTTCCCGCCGCCATGAAACTCAGCCGTCAAGGTTGTCGAGACTATGTAGCGCGTCGCTTTAGCGTCCGGACAATGGTCAATGGTTACGAGGAAGCCTACCGACAACTGATCGCTAAGCGGTACGAGTCCGATGGCATTGCCACCTCAGTTCTTAAATCTCGCACGCTATAACGGTTGCACATAGGTTTTTCATGCTCAGATCCCTCATCGATTTGGCACCAATCCATTCTAAGGTTTTGCCAATTTCTAAGGGGCTAGGCGCGATCGCGGCTTCCCCAGAAACCCCTCCAAAACCTGCTGGAACCCTCTCTAAACCAGAAATTCGTTCTAGTCTTTGGGCCTCAACCGTGGATGGGATCTTTGCCAGTATCTTCTCTGGCGTCACGGGAGGGGTTTTACTCACCAATTTCTTATTAGAATTGGGCGCTAGCAGTATTGAAATTGGTCTACTGTCCTCGATCCCAATGTTAGTGAATTTCCTGCAACCCATTGGGGCCTACATTGCGGATCGGACGACAAGTCGCCATTGGTATACGCTTTCAATTTTCAGCGCCTCTCGACTGCTGTGGTTAGTCTTAATTGTCAGTATTGGCTTTTTTAGCTGGCATTCCGGCGCGTCTCACGCACTGGTGCAACAGACGTTACTGATGATTCTGCTGACGCATATTTTCGGCGCGTTAGGAAGTCCCTCTTGGGTGAGTTGGATGGCAGCGCTTGTTCCCCATCGCCTGCGCGGGCGCTATTTTGGACTCCGCAACAGTGCGGCGAATTTCACCCATTTACTGTGCGTTCCCTTATTTGGCTTTCTCGTCGCCAGTTGGCACGGGGGAACCATTCAAGGGTATGGCGTCGCCCTGAGTTTAGCTGTGGTGGCTGGAATTATCAGCCTTTGCTTTCAATTTTTGATGGCTGATGTTAACCCCCAAGTCCCGACCCAATGGGAAAAAGGACGGTCGAAAGCTGACGCGACGCCGGAAAAAGGCAGTTTAAAAACCTTGGGACGCGATCGCAATTTTCTGATCTTCCTCCTGTATTGGGGGGGATGGATGTTTGCGGTGAATTTAAGTGCGCCCTTCTTTAACCTCTACTTACTGCAAGATTTACACCTCGATGTCCGCTGGGTCACAATCTACAGCAGCTTAACCGCCGGGGCCAACTTACTGATGTTGCTGATTTGGGGTAAACTGGCAGACCGCATTGGCAACCGTCCCCTATTGGTACTAGTCGGGGCAATGGTAGCGATCGCGCCCCTATTGTGGATCTTAACCGGACGCGACTCCCTCAGCATTTGGTGCTGGCTGCCCGCTTTAAACCTGTTGGGAGGCGCAACCTGGGCCGCCATCGACCTGTGCGGCAATAATATTCAAATGGAGATCTCCCCCACCCAAGGGTCTTCCATCTATTTTGCGATCGCCGCCGCCATCAGCGGTCTAGGCGGGGCGCTAGGAACCACCGCTGGCGGCTTTTTTGTCGAATTTGCCCATTCAGGCGGTTTACCCGCCTTATTCGCCCTCTCCGCAGGCGTTCGCCTCCTGGCCCTGGTTCCCCTCTTCTTCATCCAGGAACCCAAAAGTCGCCCGTTAAACCGCCTGTTTGCCTAGCAAACTAACGCTTCGCCACAGGTTCCGGTAACTCCGGATCTGACAAATCTCCCAAATTAAATAAGAACGGCACATTATTCTTAGAATTGCCCCCCATCACCAACACCTTGGGCATTTGTGCCCCTCCAAGACGCCAAGCTTCAATGGCTTCTTTTTGCAAGACCAAATTCCCCCCTTGGGCTTTCAGCGTTTCAGCTAAAAGACGCTGCGCTTCCGCCTTCCCTTTAGCGCGGTTGACTTCCGCAAGGGCTTGTTGTTCGGCTTCTCGCGCCACATAAACCGCCCGTTGGGCCTGTTGTTCGGCAATTTGTTTTTCTTCAACCGCCCTGGCAAATTCTGGTGAAAATGTTAAATCGACAACACTCGTATCAAGAACCAGAATGCCATACTTATCCAAGCGCTCGCCCAGAGCCATATCAAAATCTTCCTTCAACTCTTCGCGCTTCGTGATCGCCTCCTCCACCGTGCGTCTAGCCGCAGCAATCTTAAAGGCTTCTTGGGTTTGCGGCGCAATCACCTTAGAAACAATATTTTGCAGCGTTCCCTGTTCTCGGCGAATTTTCACCACCTGTAATGGGTCAAGGCGAAAGTTAATCGCAAAACTGGCCGTGAGATCCTGCAAGTCCTTGGTGGAACTTTGGGCCGGAACCTCAAACTTCTGCACCGTCACATCATAAACATCGACATTCGAGACTAAAGGGGGCTTAAAGTGCAACCCCTCCAAAAGCGCGCCATCTCTGGCTTTGCCTAAAATACTCAAGACCCCTGCTTGACCCGGATTGATAATAACAAACGAATTCAACCCGATCAGCAGCACAAGCGCGGCAAAAATTCCTAAAATAATCGTTGGCAGGTTGAGCTGAGATTGAGCTTTCAAAGCTAAAATCCTCTGCGTATATTTCTGAGTAGAACTAAAAAATCTACCTCTTCTAATATTATGAAGCGATCGCGTCTGGGTTCGCCTGCGACCTCACTTTAAGCTCGCCCAACAGAAAGTTAGCGGAATTTTCCGGTCAGTAAGGATTAGACATTGGCAACTTTTACATTTCAGACCCAAGCTTGTTGCAGCCAAACTCGCGCCAGGGCTGGTGTTTTTTCAACTCCCCACGGGCTGGTAGAAACGCCGCGCTTTATGCCCGTAGGAACTTTAGCCACCGTCAAGGGAGTAACGCCCGATCAACTTAAAGCAACCGGGGCGCAAATGGTGTTAGCCAATACCTATCACCTGCACCTACAACCGGGAGAAGCGTTAGTCGCCAAAGCCGGGGGGTTGCATCAGTTTATGCGCTGGGATGGCCCCATGCTGACGGATTCTGGCGGCTTCCAGGTGTTCAGCCTTTCTCAGTTACGCACCATCACCGATAAAGGGGTAACGTTCCGTTCGCCTCGCGATGGGCGGATGATTGAGATTACCCCAGAACGGTCGATTCAAATTCAAAACCAATTGGGTGCAGATGTGATTATGGCGTTTGATGAGTGCCCCCCGTATCCCGCTACGCGAGAGGAGGTAGAGGCGGCAACACAACGCACCTATCGCTGGCTAGAACGTTGTATCCAAGCCCATCAGCGTTCAGATCAGGCGTTATTTGGGATTGTGCAAGGTGGGGTGTTTATCGATTTGCGCCAAAAAGCGGCTCAAGATTTGGTGGAACTCGATTTACCCGGTTATGCCATTGGCGGGGTGAGTGTTGGGGAACCGGGTGAATTAATTGATGAAATTGTCCGAGAAACCGCGCCCTTCTTACCCGCCAATAAACCGCGCTACCTGATGGGGGTGGGAACCTACCAAGAGATGGTCAGAGCGATCGCCTCTGGGATAGATTTATTTGATTGCGTGATTCCCACCCGTCTCGCCCGACATGGGGCTGTATTTGTGCGGGGCGATCGCTGGAATATTAAGAATAACTGCTTCCGCGAAGATTTAGCGCCCCTGGATGCAGAATGCCCCTGTTATACCTGTCAGAATTTCTCTCGCGCCTATCTCGGTCATTTGTGGCGCTGTCGCGAATTGCTGGTGTATACCTTACTCTCCATTCACAACATCACCGAACTTATTCGCTTTACCCAAAAGATCCGCGAGAGCATCTTAGCAGACCGCTTTACCGAAGAGTTTGGACATTGGCTGAAGTGACCGAAAAACATCTGCAATTAGAGTGAGACGCACCTCATTCGGGTGATAGAGGGAACCCAAATGAGCGCGCGATAGTGTGGTTCTAGAGCAGGCTTGCTGCACATTAATAACGATTAAAGGTTTGCAAGCTGCCAAGCTAGGAAGCTGAGAGGATGCCTCGTCTAGCACGACTGTTTTTGTCAGGCTTTTTTGTAGATGGAGTAGAAATTCAATTTATCGAGCTTTCAATTCTAAAGGAAAGCCAATGCAGAACGTACGCTCTGGCATTTTTTAATGGAATCGCTATCTAAGCCTAACGAAATTTAGCCTAAAGCTTTCTAGCTCGCCAAATGTTCAGCGTCATAGGATAGATATGCAAAACCACACAAACGGCACCAATCGCCCTAAACCCGTTGGAGCCATGTTCGGTGCGATCGCGCTCAGTCTCACCGCCCTTTTGGTTCCGGGTTGCGATTTGGGTCCGGCCAACCAAGGAGACACGACTGAAACTGCCCAAGAGGTCGTTAACGACAGCGATGCTCTGATCGGTCAAAAAATCACCATCCGCAACACCGTGGAAGAAGAGGTAGGCAATAATGGCTTTATTGTCAATACCCAAAATGGCGATCGCCTATTGGTGATTAATGCCACGGGCACACCCTTCCAAGTCAGCGATCGCGAAGTTCCCATTCAAGCATCCGGGACGGTTGAGACGTTTTCCGCCGCTCAGATTCAAAACCAGTACGGCGTTCAACTCGATCCTAACTTGTTTGCAGATTATGATAATCAACCCGTATTAGTGGCTGCCTCAATGGCTTTAGCCCCTAACCCTCGTATCTTTTATGAAGCTCCTCAAGGCACCTTTGAAAACCAGCAGATAGCGGTTGAAGGTGAAGTCAGATTGCTGGAGTCTACTAATAATGCCTTCGCCCTATTTGAAGAAGGTTGGGTGGATGACGTAGGCGTCTTAGTTTTGGGTGTCGATCAATATCTGCAAGGCGTTCCCATTGAAGAAGGGGAAAATGTCGCCGTTACCGGCCAAGCGCGCCAACTCAACGAACAAGTCCTCCGAGAGGCAAACCTCGGCTGGAATGACAACCAAATTCAGGAGTTTGTAGAACGATACACCGATAGACCCGTAATTATTGCGGATGGTGTTTATCCTTCTGCGGTGCCTCCGGTTCCGGGTAGCTAACGCGATCGCCCTAATTGTCGAAAGTTATACAACAAACAAACAATGGTTAACACAAAAACAACTCACAATCGCACTGACTACAAGCGAGCAGTTGGGGTATTTCCCAACCGCAAAGACCTTGAAGCCGTGCTTCGCGCCCTCAAAGATGACGGTTATGATATGAATCGAGTCTCTTTGATCGCTCGCCACGTTGAAGATGTGGAAGGTGCAGAAGAAGTCACCGATCGAGGCGATAACGAAGCCCAAGAAGGTGCTGGAATTGGCGCATCTACAGGGACTATTTTAGGCGGTCTAGGCGGTCTATTAGTCGGAATTGGCGTCCTAGCCATTCCCGGTGTCGGTCCGATCCTGGCTGCGGGTGCAGAAATTAACGCCTTTGCTTCTACCCTAGCAGGTGCCGGGATTGGTGCCGCCGCAGGGGGCATTATCGGGGCTTTAGTGGGAATGGGAATTCCCGAAGAACATGCGAAAGTCTACAACGATCGCGTTAAAGCGGGTCAATACTTACTCGTAGTCAGCGGTACAGACGACGATCTGCGCCGAGTTGAAAGAATTTTGCGCGATCGCCATGTCGAAGAATTCAATATCTATGATGCTCCCGACTTAGCAGGCCAGCAACCTGCAACCCCCGCGCAACGGCCGACAACGCCCGTACAGACAACCGAACGCCGCACCACGCGAGGTCCGGTAACAGATGCTCGCGATATCGATAATGACGGCGAACCCGAAGTTTATATTGTCGATAAACGCAATACCACCCGCTAGGGTTAATTTGCATCGGTTTGATGAGAATAGGGCACGCGATCGCGTGCCCTATTTGTTCTGATTTTTTTTCCTAAAGTTGTTAAAGTAATCCAAAGTCATCGCCAAGATAGGCCAAAGGCTAAAAACCTAGCGCTTAGCACTATCCCAAACTTTGTCCTGTAGCAGACTTTAGGAGTGACCGAACAATGTGTATTTCTTGCTTGCTGTTTTCCACCCTAACGTTGTTTATGCCCGTAACTGAAGCAGCAAACCCAGCCCCTAATGAGATACTAGACCCGCAACCGGAAGTCAGTGGGTTAATTTCAGCCCAAGAAAGCCGCAGCGCGATCGCCTCCCTGCTTAGAGAATTACCTGACTCGCCAGAAATGAGCATCTTGCGCTCGGAACTCAAAGCGCTAAAAATCCAATTGGGTCAAACCAATAGCGATCGCGAAGCCGATCTTCTCCTCGAAACCGGCTTAAGAACCGTATCTGAGCGCGTCTTAGCCGAGCCGAGTGCAGATCTAGCGATTGATGCCTTAACCGATATGCTACTGCTAGAAGACAATCAGCCCGAAACGCAACAACTCGGTCCGAAAATGTTGCAAACCCTCAAATCTAACGCTAATTTGCTCAACAACAACCAAAACTGGGGTTGGGTACAGTAGCAATTGCTACGCCTCGCCAGACCCAAAGGCTTTTCAGACCCATCTTTTTTGTAGATTGGGTTGAATACTGTGAAACCCAACACTCGCTGCTAGGGGTGTTGGGTTACGCTGACGCTAGCTCAAGCTACAAAGGGATCGGGATTTTGAGAGTTTTGTCAGTCAATCAAGATTGGGTACAGTAGCAATTGCTACGCCTCATCCCTCTCAAAGGCTTTTCAGTGCCGTTGCCTTAAGATCCAATGTTGCCGACAATGAATAATGAGGAGCTGTGCTGGCGAGGAGACTATGGCGAGAGAATATTCCGACATTGATATTGCCCCTTATATCGATCACGCGCTATTGCACCCCAGCGCCACCCCCGATCTCGTTTCCCAATGGTGCGAACAAGCGGATCGACTTCATTTTGCAGCCGTTTGTATTGCTCCTGCCTACGTGCGTCAAGCCGCAGACTTACTCCACGGCAAATCGGTTAAAGTCTGCACCGTTATTGGTTTTCCCACTGGAGCCACTACGCCAGGAACAAAACTCTACGAAGCTCAAGAAGCAGTAGAACATGGCGCAAGAGAACTGGATGTAGTTATTAATGTTGGCTTGCTGAAAGCCGGAAAAACCGACGCCGTACATCGAGAAGTTGCCCAAATCTGCGAAGAAACCGGCGTCACGGTTAAAGCGATTTTAGAAACCAATCTCCTCACCGACGCAGAGAAACGTATCGCAGCCGAACTTTGTTTAGAAGCCGGAGTTGAATACCTGAAAACCAGCACCGGATGGAATGGCGGCGCAACGGTTGCAGATGTGCGTTTGCTTAAGGAGTTAACGAAAGGACAAGTGGGCATTAAAGCCTCTGGGGGTATCCGTACCCTAGAGCAAGCCTACGAACTCATCCTAGCCGGAGCAACCCGTTTAGGCACCTCTCGCGGTGTGGATCTCCTACATCAGCGCGATCGCCAACCCCAGGAGGAAGAGAGCTAGGATGGGGAAGAAGGGAGATGGAGGGTATGAAGGTAAATGGGCTATTGTTCTCGATATAGCTGTCGCCATAACTGAGGACAAGCTGAATGGCGCTCACAGATTAACCTAACGGTTTTTGATACGCCTCCTTGGCGTGCAAGCTAGAGTACGCTGCTTAACCTAAAGCAACATTCCCATCCTCCCCACTCAGCACACCGCTACAGCACTTTCAACTTAGCAATAATGTCCCCCATCCTCTTCCCCACTCAGCACTAAACTATGAGCCGAACCTATAAAGCTGTTGGAATTAATCTTAAGGGGATGCCCTTGGGAGAGTCGGATCGCCTATTAACTATTTTGACCCCTGAGTTTGGTCTGATTCGGGCAGTTGCACCGGGAGCGCGCAAGCACAAGTCTTCCCTAGGGGGCAGAAGCGGGTTATTTGTGGTCAATGAGTTGTTGATTGCTAAGGGGCGATCGCTTGATAAAATTACTCAAGCTCAAAGTCTCGAATCCTATCCGGGTTTGGGACAGCATTTAGGGAAGCTCACCGCTAGCCAATATTTAGCTGAATTAGTCTTGCTGCAAGCGCTTGGCGATCAACCCCAGCGCGAACTCTACGAACTGCTTAACGCTCACCTTGGTCGTTTAGAGCAAGCCGCCAGCGATGAAGCGATTTTAGCTCATCTCACGCAAGCGGTCTTTCACCTGCTGGCCCTTGCGGGACTTGCGCCCCAGGTTCACCGCTGTTGTACCAGCCAAAATCCCATTGTGCCAGACTTTAAAGCGCCGCACTGGCAGGTAGAGTTTGACGTAGCCGCAGGAGGGGCGATCGCGATCGCTTGCCAACAAACTCAACCCGCACAAGATAAGCTGAAGTATAGAGGGGGCGATCGCCAACCGATATTTGCTCAACCTGAGCCTTCAGTGGGTATTCTCAATTCCCCACCTGCGGTAAAATCACCCCAAAGGAGTCAATTGACTCGCGAACCCGCAGCACGCAAAAGCGCTTATTCAACGCGCCTAGATGCCACGGAACTCGATATCTTGCAACGTTTAGCTTATTCTGAACTTCCGATTATTCAAGAAGTATTGTCATCTTCTGCTCCAATGGGAATAGAACGGTGGCTTAGGCTAGAACATATTTTGCGGCAATATGCCCAATATCATTTCGATCGGCCCTTACGTGCTGCTGCCTTAATAGAAACTTGTTTTTTCCCTTTGCCGACGAGTATCACAAGAGATAATGCAACTGTTTGATCCGGATATACAAGAGTTCGATCTACCCGAAACTTCCCTTGACACCCCGGTTGAGGAAGGCGATCGCTCTGAGCTAGAGAAGACTAATCCTAAAGTTACTTCAGAATCTCAAACTCAAAGCGATCGCAAGCCTCCCAAGGAGAAACCCGAACGGGGATTTATGGGGGTGCTTAAAAATCCGAATTTTTTAG
>JAAHGE010000880.1 GCA_010672635.1 Desertifilum sp. SIO1I2
TCCAATATCGATGATACGTCGCCGCCCAGGAATAAGGTTCTTCGGGATCGAGTTGTTCTTCTAAGCGTTCGAGAGTTGTTTCTACCTGTTCCAAACGCTGGCGCATTTCTAGCACATCTTCGCGAGGATATTTTACCTGTTGGCGAATTGCAGCTAGTCTCGCGGCTAAATACTCATAAGTCTGAATTGCAGGACGCAAACCCGTCAGTAACAAAGCGGCACCAGAACCAATATAGCCGACAACGCTAACGCCTGTAACGGCAAGCACATATAATCCCAGCGTTGAGAGAAAATGCAGCGCGATCGCAATCCACAGCGATCGTTGTTCCACCATTTTGGCATAAGCCACCTGCTTGGCGTCAACCGCAATCCCCTTCTCTGTCGAGGTTTCCGCTTCTGCTAGAACTTCTTTGGCTTCAAAATAAATATTCCAAGGAACTGTTACAATGACCAGCAACCACCAAAAACTAGCTGCCCCAATTAACCAGTCTAGAAAACTTCCAACCGGAATATGAAGCCATTCTAGGATGCCAAAGCACAGCAGAATGAGGAGCGGTAAACTGAGACTCAGACCTAAAAAGTTGAAATACATAAGAGGTGCGGTTTCCCAACCTAAAGCACTGCTTTGATAGTGAAAAACTTTCCTCAGACTTGCTATCCTCAGTGTGCTAGTTTCCCAAGTATCACAGAGTTTTAGTTGGGGAGGAGATAGCTATACCCCGTACCGTCAGGATAGCGCTTAATCAGACGCCAAGTTTGACCTTGAATTTGGCGTTGGATATAAACGTCAAACGGGTTATGCTTTTGTTGAACATCGCGATCGCTCAAAGTAAGAGTGAGATCGTAATCTCCAGCAATATGGAACGTCGTCAAATCTTCCACGATCAGCGGTTCCCTTTTGTGGATGCGAATCCGGTTAATCTCAAAAGGTGGGGAAGAATCAAGATTCAGTTGTTGCGTCAGAGTCGCTTGGGTTTGGGATAATTGAAGCGCGATCGCCTTCTTAATCAGTTTACGACTAGGCATCGGACCATAACTGCTGCAAGCAACCAGCAACCCCATCACCATCAGCGCAACAATCCGAACTGCAAATTTAGGCATGGCTTTCAACAGCGATACAATCAAGACAAAAGAGCCAAATTCCTAATTATGCCTCACAAAACCCTAGGTCTTGCTCCTGAACTCTACGATTATGTCTTATCGAACTCCCTGCGAGAACCCGACATTTTAAAGCAACTTCGAGAAGAAACCGCCTCACTACCAGGGGCTGTTATGCAGGTTACACCCGATCAGGGTCAATTTCTCAGTTTTTTAGTCCAGTTAATTGGTGCAAAAAAAGCCCTAGAAATCGGAGTCTTTACAGGATACAGTTCCCTCTGCGTCGCCTTAGCCCTACCTAACAATGGCAGATTAGTTGCTTGCGATGTCAGCGATGAGTATACCCGCATTGCTCGCCGCTATTGGCAGGCGGCAGGAGTTGCCGATAAAATAGACCTACGCATTGCCCCTGCCCTCAATACACTAGACCAACTATTAGAGAACGGGGAATCTGGAAATTTTGACTTCGTTTTCATTGATGCTGATAAAAATAATTACGCAAATTACTACGAACGCAGCCTCAAGTTAGTGCGTCCGGGCGGGCTAATTGCAGTGGATAATGTATTATGGTCGGGACGAGTGGCCGATCTGCAAGACACCGATCCGCGCACTCAATCCATTCGGGAGTTA
>JAAHGE010000881.1 GCA_010672635.1 Desertifilum sp. SIO1I2
AGTTGATTCCCGATATCTCGTTTGAGGAATCCTACAATTTTTTGAAAAAGGGCATCACGGTTCAGAAAAAGGTAACTTATTTTCTAGCTTTTGTGGAATCCATGACGGTTAAAATTCAAGCGGAGGAAATTCAAAATTTTGCCTGGAATTCTTTTGCAGAAACGAAAAGTTTAATCACTTATCCAGCAAATCGTCGCGTTTTAGAAAAAGTTCGGGAATATTTGATGTCTTCTGCTCAAGAATTAACCTCTTAGGAACGGTTTATAGATGAAAGCCAAATACGCGATTAACCTTCATAAAGGATTGACCAGCCTAGTTGTACTGGGGATGATGTTCTACTATGATAATTTTACTTTAGGCGCTTGGGTTTACCTTGCCTTGCATGGCACCTATGGGATTTTATGGTTATTGAAAGATCGGATTTATCCCGATCGTCAATGGGAACAAGAAATTCCTGTTTATCAAGGATTTTTAGCCTTTTTTGTCCTAGCAGCTTATTGGGTTGCTCCGTTTTTGTTAATTAGTAGCGGTAAAATTCCTCCCCTTCCCTTAGTTGCGGCTGCAATTGCGCTTAATATTCTCGGCGTGTTTTTACACTATGCTAGCGATGCTCAAAAGTATTTTACTTTGAAGTATCAACCCGGATTAATTACAGAAGGCTTTTTTGCTCGCTGTCGCAATACGAATTATTTGGGTGAGATTTTGATTTATACTGCTTTTGCGATCCTGGCGATGCACTGGTTGCCAATTTTGATTTTACAACTCTTTTTTGCAGGGATATTCTTACCCAATATGATGAAAAAAGAAGAGTCTTTATCGCGCTATGTGGCATTTGAAGCTTATCAGAAGCAGTCTGGCTTATTACTGCCAAAATTGCTAATTTCTAAACCACCTCAAAACAGTAGCGTGAAAATCTCCTAAAACACTCCCCTCTCCCTAGGGAGAGGGGTTAGGGGTGAGGGGTTGATTTGAGGATCGCAATATGAGCCAGTTGCAGATTACCACTGTTTCTTATATCACGGAACAAGCAGCCATTAATTCTATTCGGGTGAAAGTCTTTCAAGAAGAACAAGGGGTCGATCCTGAATTGGAGTTTGATGGAGAAGATGAAAATGCAGAACATTTGCTGGCATATTTAGATCGTTGCCCGGTGGGAACTGTTAGAATCCGCTTTTTAACGCCCCAAACGGCTAAAATTGAGCGATTAGCGGTTCTAGACTCTGCACGCGGAAAAGGGATAGGAAAGCAACTGATGGAAAAAGCGATCGCAGTTGCTGCCCAAAACCAAGCTCAAGAGGTTATCGTAAATGCTCAAGCCTATATTCAGGCACTCTATCTCCAGTTAGGCTTCGTTGCTGAAGGCGAACTTTTTGAGGAAGCTGGCATCGATCATGTCAAAATGCGAAAGGTTTTAACTTAGAATCTCAACTGTGAGCGAGCAACCGAAACTCAACCGATACCGTAATTTCCTGATTTTAGGATGTATCTGGCTACTGGGCGCGATCGCCGATCGGGTCTGGTATGCTTTAGACAATTCCGTCCCGGCGTGGGATCAGGCGGATTATCTCACAGGGGCGCTAAACTATTGGCAGCTATTGCAGACGCCCCAATGGTTTTCCGGCGATTGGTGGTATACTTTCTGGACGCGATCGCCAAAAATTCCCCCCGTTGCCTATATTTTTGCAACGCCGTTTATTCATCTGTTTGGGGCGGAACCAGACCAAG
>JAAHGE010000882.1 GCA_010672635.1 Desertifilum sp. SIO1I2
TAATTGTTTTCTAACCCCTATCATTGGGCGGCATTTTGTGCCATTGGACAATGATAGGGGTTAGAAAACAATTTTTCGTCGAGGTCGAGTAATTCAAGGTCGAAGGAGTTTTGAATGTTTTGCACGACCTGGCTAGGAAGAGAAAGCGTTTTTGTCCACTTCAAAATATCTTCTACGGTAGCATCGCGGAGCCACTGCTGGGCGTAGTTAAGCGCGAGGGGGACGGTTTCACCGTTTTTAAGGTTTTCGTAAAAGCGAATCATCAGTAAGGCGGTGGAGAGATCGTTCACTGCCCAGAGAGACACTATAACGCTAGGAACTCCTGCTGCCAACAAACAGCGTGATAAACCGATAACACCATCACCCGTAAGTTTGCCTTGACCTGTGTTGCAAGCACTTAAAACCACTAATTCAGCTTGTAGTTTCATCTGATAAATTTCACTAGCCGTTAGAAAGCCATCGTCCTTAACATCAGGAGCAAGTGCAATAGCACCAGGAATTCCAAATTGGCTAATATCATTTAATAGTCCATGTGTTGCAAGATGTATTAGTCGAGCTTGGAGCATGGATTGAACAATTTGGGTTTTAGTTGCTGCTTGACCAATTAGGGGAGTAGTATTGAATAATTTGGCAATCGCTTCAGCTTCTATTTCGGTACCGGGAAGTTGCGAAAGTGTAATGGGTGGATCACTCAGGGGCAAGGTCGGCATTAGGGGATTACCAACAATTACCAGGTCACTTTTTTTCGATATGGTCAAGCTTGGAAAACTTTCATTCAGTCTATATTTGTATTTTTGGGTAAGTTCAAAGCTTTGAATAGATGGTAAGACAGTTATTAGATACTCTTCAATTAAGTGTTTACCATTAAAATTCTCAAGACAAGAAAAAGGTAATAAGAACATTGTATCTTGAGGAATTAAAATAACTAGCTCTCTTTTGTCTTTAGGCAGATTTTGTTGAATAGGCTTAATAAAAATCTCATAAAGCTTTTTTAAAGCATTAGTATTTTTATTTTGTAAAGTATTACTACCAACCTCTTGCTGATCTTCTTTTGAGCCATCATCGATACCGAGAATTGCTCGACTCTGGAAGATCAATATATTTAAGTTAATATCTTGTTCTTGTAAATCAATTTCTTGAAAAAAAATCTCCCCTGTAGGTTTAATTAGCCAAATCAATAAGATGTTTCCATTGTCAATGATAGAATATTCAACTATAGTACTCTTATTATTTATTGCAACTTGTGCAATTTCTTCAAATGTGGGAGGCTTAATAAACGGAATTTCAACTTCACTATATAGCCGTTGATTCATAAGATCAACAAATGCTCTAGCTCGTCCACGTTCTGAAATTTCCAAAGCTTCTTTATGCTTCTTTTGACTAACCAAAACTTGCTGCAAGAGCTTATAAGCATACGTTTGATTATTAAATAACGATATTTTGTCAGGATCGTTAAGATCTGTCCTGAAAGACTCTAACAATTCAATAGACTGGAAGAGCAGTTTTTCAGCGCTTTGTTTATCGCCATCAAGGAACAAAGTACAAGCTAACAGTATCAATGTATCAGCCTCACCTGATTTTATTCCAAGTTTTCGATCATGAAGAATCAAATCAGGGATCTTTAGGCAACAGTTATGCTCTTTTAGGTCGTATAAAACTTGCCCTCGGAGATCGCAAAGCTGGCAAAGAGATGCTACATCAATCGCTTCTTCATGATCG
>JAAHGE010000883.1 GCA_010672635.1 Desertifilum sp. SIO1I2
GGTGAGGGTCGGGGCAGTCACGCCAAAGTTACGCACATCCGTCACTTCACCCGCACTCGTGCAGTGAACGGCCGCCGCTCGGTTGAGGTTGCGGCGTTCGAGTAAAAAGGCGTAGAGTTGCTTTTTTTTCCGACTTTGGGCAAGGGCCCACGGGGCGAGTTGTCCCATTGTGCGAACGGTATAGGGGACGTTTTGCCAACGAGCGATCGCGCCAGCGCAACTAGAGGCGTAGGAAAATAGATAGTGATTGTCTAAAATATCGTAACTGCGGATATGGTTCCACAACCACTGAGTTAAAGCCGCCGAAAATAAAAAGCCCTTATCGCGCCCTAGGGTGACATTCTGGCGGGGGGAAGCGCTGAGGGGAAAAAACCAGACCGGAACGCCTTCATACTCGCTCTTGCAGTTCACAGGCACCGCTAAAGGGGCATTGCTACCCGACCCGTCATCGTTAGTTGTGGCAATTTCTGCCTCAACGCCCTGTTCTCGGAGATGCTTGACTAAGTTGATCGCGACGCGACTCGGCCCCCCGCGATGGGGAGAAACTGAGGGAATGACGTGCAAGACTCGCATGGGTTAGGGGTAAGAAATAGCAGGGGAGAATAATGCGGCGAGGGTTTGGACAAAACGCTTAAACCCAAAGGTGTCAATAACGGCTTGGCGGAGGGCTTCTGGTTGGTACATCAGGGGGTTATCGTAGGTACGGTTGAGGATGGCGATCGCGGTTTGAGCAATTTCTTCAACGCTGTTGGGATCGACTAAGGCTCCTAGTTTACCGCGACACAGGGCATCAATGGCCCCATCTTGGTTGCCCCCAAGGGTGGGTTTCCCGCAGGCTAAGGCTTCTAGATAGACGATCCCAAAGCCTTCTCCTTTGCTAGGCATGGCAAATAGATCGCAGAGGTTGTAATGGTCGCACAGTTCTTCATCGGGGATAAACCCGGCGAGGGTGACGTGGTTTTGGAGGTTAAGTTGTTGAATGAGGCGTTCGACGCGATCGCGGTCTTTGCCTTTCCCGACGATCAGATAATGGGCGTTGGGGATCTGTTGCAGGATAGTAGGTAAGGCTTCGATCATGCGATCGTAGCCTTTATATCGATCGGTTTCCGAGAGGCGTCCGACGGTGAGAATTAGGGGACGATCGGCACTCAGGTTGTAGCGTTCTAGAAGATAGGCCGGTTTGGGGCAAATTTGGAAGCGGCTTTCGTCAAAGGTATTGGGGAGGAGTCCAACTTTGTGTGGATCGAGGTTTTGTTCTTTGAGGAGGCGTTCGCGGGTATATTCGCTAACGGCTAAAATGCGATCGGCGTTGGCTAAGGCTTGTTGCAGGCGCGGCTGCTGGATATCCCAGGCTTCTACTCCATGCGCGATCGCCCAATAGGGAACCCCTGCAACCCGTTTGAGCCAATCGGCAGCTAGGGTAAAGTTAATGTGAGTGGCGATCGCCAAATCCGGTCGCTTTCCCAGACCATATCCCAATAATTGGGTCGCAAATACCGGTGTTTGCATCAACTTCGGCCAGCCTCCCACAAAATGGAACTGGGTTTTATCCAAAAAAGTGAGATCCGGCGTGGCTTGTTTATCTAATTTGAGAAACACCTCATATTCGCTCTCCGGATAAATTTCTTGTAAAGCCTGAAGCAGGAAGGCAGAATAAACCTGAATTCCTCCTTTAAACCCAAAGATATTCGGAAACCAGAGATGAAAACTA
>JAAHGE010000884.1 GCA_010672635.1 Desertifilum sp. SIO1I2
ACTTACCCAGATAGCTTGTACTAAAAAGGGTATTGCAAAGGTTCAATCAACCAATTCCAACCAGGAATGGCTGCAATCAAAACATTCATGCGTCTAACTCCGATGATGGGGACAGGTGCTGAGGTGCAGGTTGCTGCATCCCTTGAAACGGGGTCTGCAAGCTGGTTAGAGGTAAACCGCCGAAGGTCATCGATAGGTTATCCGCCGTAAACGTTTCCTCCGTTGTGCCGGAAGCCAAAATGGTGCGATTGAGCAAAATGACGCGATCGCAAAACGTCGATATCGAACCTAAATCATGGGTAGATACCAAAATCGTGTGCCCTTCCTGGCGCAATTGCATCAGCAAATCAATGATCCGCTTTTCGGTTTTCACATCCACCCCCGTAAACGGCTCATCCAGCAAAATTACTTTGCCTTCTTGAGCCAGCGCCCGTGCCAGAAATGCCCGTTTCCGTTGTCCGCCAGACAATTCCCCAATCTGGCGATCGCGCAACTCTGTTATCCCTACCCGCTCCAGGCTTTCCATCACCAACCGTCGATCCTTAGACTGGGGAATCCGTAACAGATTCATGTAGCCATAGCGACCCATCATCACTACGTCAAACACACTGACCGGAAAGTTCCAGTCCACCTCGTCCGACTGGGGCACGTAAGCCATCAGTTGTTGCTTCTGCGCCTTCTGTACCGGCAAACCACCGATGCGAATGCGCCCCTGATTCGGCTTCAAGAACCCCATAATCGACTTGAATAAGGTTGATTTGCCACCGCCATTGGGACCTAACAAACCCGTGATGGTGCCCGGTTCAACAGTGCAACTGGCGTTGTAGAGTGCCAGTCGTGCATTGCTGTAAGTGACATTGAGGTTGTCTATAGTGATTTCGAGGACTTGAGACATGCGGATAAACTCCTAAGTCAACATATCTAGTTACGTATTTAGTTACGCGTACTTGAACCTGCCAGCAGTCCGTTGGCGATCGTGCGGACATCGTATTCCAACAGGTCTAAGTAGGTTGGTACTGGGCCATCTTGGGTTGAGAGGGAATCAACATACAAATTGCCCCCAAACCGTGCGCCAGTCGTTTGAGCAACTTGCTTTTGCCCCTCATCGCTAACGGTAGTTTCACAAAAAATGGTTGGCACATCATTGGTTTTTACCTTTTCAATTACCGATTGCACCTGCCTGGGGGTGAACTGTTGCTCGGCATTGATGGGCCACATGTAAATTTCCTTCATCCCGTAGTCCCGTGTCAGGTAAGAAAAAGCACCTTCGCAACTCACCAAAACCCGCTGATTGGCAGGGACTTGTTCTAAATCCGTGCGGAGTTGTTGATCGATTGCTCTCAGCCTCTCGCTGTAAGCCCTGGCATTGGCATTGTAGGTCTCGGCGTTCTCTGGATCGAGTTCCACAAACGCTTTGCGAATATTTTCGACGTAGATCAGTGCATTTTTCGGCGACATCCAGGCATGGGGATTAGGCTTATCTGTGTAAGGTCCTTCTGCGATCGGCATTGGCTCAACCCCTTCCGTCAACACCACGGAAGGAACATCCTTCACGTTACCCAAGAATTTCTCAAACCATCGCTCTAAATTTAGCCCGTTGTAAAGAATCAAGTCAGCGTTTTGTGCCTTGGTCAAATCACTCGGTGTTGGCTCGTAGCCATGAATTTCGGCTCCAATGCGTGTAATCGACTCCACAATTAATTTGTC
>JAAHGE010000885.1 GCA_010672635.1 Desertifilum sp. SIO1I2
GGGGCAACGGTCTGTACCCCGAAAAATCCAGAGTGCGATCGCTGTCCTTGGACTTTTCAATGCCAAGCTTATCATTTAGGTCAACCCTCCAACTTCCCCATGCGCGAAACTTCTGCCCCCATTCCCCATAAATTTATCGGTGTCGCCGTTATCTGGAACGAAGCCCAACAAATCTTAATTGACAAGCGCCACCCCGAAGGTTTGCTGGGGGGTTTGTGGGAGTTTCCGGGGGGAAAAGTTGAAGCAGGCGAAACCCTAGAAGAGTGTATTAAGCGCGAAATTCAAGAAGAATTAGGGATTGAAATTGCAGTTGGCGATCGCCTAATTACCATCGAACACGCCTATACTCATTTTCGGGTAACGCTCAACGTTTATCACTGTCGCCACATCAACGGCATTCCGCAACCGATAGAATGTGAAGAAATCCGTTGGGTAACGTTAGAGGAAATTGAAAGCTATCCCTTCCCCAAAGCCAACGTGCAAATTATCGAAGCGCTGAAAACTTTTGTCGCTGCTAGTCAGGAGTGATGGAGTTCAGTTAAGCTGAAGGCGATCGCAACTGAGACGAATTTTCCCATGTTATCCGTTAACGATCTCAGCCAGCTTGCTCAATCTGGTTATCGAACTCAAGCTGCTGATACTTAACAGGTTTCCCCATCGCCCGTTGAAAACGACCGAATCCAAGCTATGAATAAATGAATGACCTTGCAAATATCAGCTTGGAGTGAGAAAGTAATGCAAGTTAAAGCGGCTGTGGCCTTTGAATCTGGGAAACCCCTCAGTATTGAAACCGTGGAACTCGAAGGCCCCAAAGCCGGAGAAGTCTTAGTCGAAATCAAAGCCAGCGGCGTTTGTCATACCGATGCTTATACCCTATCCGGTGCTGACCCCGAAGGTCTATTTCCTACCGTTCTCGGTCATGAAGGCGCGGGGATTGTGGTAGAAGTCGGAGAAGGAGTTAAAAGCGTCAAACCAGGCGACCATGTAATTCCCCTATATACCCCAGAATGCCGTCAATGCAAGTTTTGCCTAAGCAGAAAAACTAATCTTTGTCAAGCGATTCGTTCCACCCAAGGGCGCGGCATTATGCCCGATGGTACGAGTCGTTTTTCCCTGAATGGTAAAATGCTGCATCACTACATGGGCACCTCCACCTTCGCCAACTACACGGTTCTACCGGAAATTGCCGTTGCCAAAATTCGCGAAGATGCCCCATTTGAGAAAGTGTGTTACATCGGCTGCGGCGTCACCACAGGAATTGGGGCCGTCATTTACACCGCTAAAGTTGAACCTGGGGCGAATGTCGTTGTCTTCGGCTTAGGCGGAATTGGCTTAAACGTGATTCAAGGCGCGAAGATGGTTGGGGCCAATATGATTATTGGAGTGGATATCAACCCCGATAAACGCGCCATTGCTGAAAAATTTGGCATGACCCATTTTATTAACCCCAAAGAAATTGACGGCGATGTCGTCGCCCATATTATTGACCTGACTGATGGCGGCGCAGATTATAGTTTTGAGTGCATTGGCAACATCAATGTCATGCGCCAAGCCTTAGAATGCTGTCACAAAGGTTGGGGGGTTAGCGTCATTATCGGCGTCGCTGGGGCGGGCCAAGAAATTAGTACCCGTCCCTTTCAGCTAGTCACGGGGCGCGTTTGGAAAGGTAGCGCCTTTGGTTCGCCCTCTAGCCCCACCAAAGA
>JAAHGE010000886.1 GCA_010672635.1 Desertifilum sp. SIO1I2
TTCTCCTCCAACGAATCAATTGCATTGGAAAGGAGATTCATAAACACCTGATTTAATTGTCCGGCGTAACACTCTACCAAGGGCAACGCGCCATAATTTTTCACCACTTCAATGGCAGGGCGATCGCTCATTTACTCCCCGCATTTGCATTGACACCGAACGCTGCTACCCTTACGTGAGAATTCGGATTGCAGATAATGGCTTGGGTATTCCCGAATCTTTGCAAAGTCGCTTATTCGATCCGTTTTTTACAACTAAGCCCGTGGGTAAAGGGACGGGTTTGGGTTTAGCCATTAGCTATCAAATTGTGGTTGAAAGACACCAGGGGAAAATGACTTGCCATTCTGTACCCCAACAAGGGGCTGAGTTTGCCTTAGAAATTCCGATGTCTCGGTTAGTCTCCCGGTAGAAGTTAGGCGGGCTATCCTGTATACATATCTAGTGTATGCATCCAAATCTCACAGAGATCCCCCTAAATCCCCGCTGCGCTAGTAAAAAGGGGAACTTTAACTCCGGTTCCCCCCTTGGGTATAGGGAGGCGATTGGGGGATTGAAGCCTTGTAGAACAATACTAGAAGACTTATGGATACACCGTAGGTTAGGCGGGAGGGGGTTAAAGTGAAGGGAGAGCGAACAGGGGGTTAACCATTGTCTGTTCTGGCATTTCTCAGCCTAATAGTAGCCATTGGACTGGCTTTGATTCATATTCTGGCGAGTCGGATGCGCTTTCTCGATACTCTGCCGCGCAGCCGTTGGCTTTCTTTGGCAGGGGGCGCTTCTGTGGCGTATGTCTTTGTCCACATTTTCCCCGAACTTAACAAAGGACAACAAACCCTAGAGTCGGTTTCTAATATCGCTTTGGGTTTTCTGGAACATCACGTCTATTTAGTGGCTCTGGGCGGGTTTTCGGTCTTTTATGGCTTAGAACGATTGGCAGCGCGATCGCGTCAACATAACCAAAAAAGCGGTATAGGAAACTTTACCACCCTGGGGGTGTTCTGGCTGCATATTGCCTCCTTTGCCGCCTACAACGCCTTGATTGGGTATTTGCTGTTGCACCGCGAGGAAGCCGATGGGTTAGGGTTATTGTTTTTTGCGATCGCAATGGCTCTACATTTTATCGTCAACGATCGCGGCTTGAGCCAACACCACAAACACAGCTATCAAAAAGTCGGACGCTGGCTCTTAGCCTCTGCGATTCTGGTGGGATGGGCAATGGGTTATGCTACAGAAATTCCCCAAGCCGGAATCGCCCTGTTATTTGCATTTCTCGCAGGCGGAATTATTCTAAACGTCCTTAAAGAAGAATTGCCCGAAGAACGAGAAAGCCGTTTTTGGGCCTTTAGTTTAGGCGCTTTCGTGTATGCCGCGATCCTGTTGATCGCCGAAGCCGGTTAGGATTCCCGTTGCGGACTCAAATGCACGGGGGCGGTACCATTAGGCGATTCTTCAGTACCCGGTTGTAAAATCGTCAGATAAAACTCCGATCGCATCTGAGCCGTTAAATAGCGGTGTTGCAAGGTTTGCCAAGCTTGCCAAGCTTGATGGCGAACTCGTGCCAGTTGGTGCGTCAATTCGGGGACTTCAACGCTCCACTGGCTCCCCAAAACATGAGCGATAAAATGGGAGGGTACAACTGCAGCAGCTGCTGGCTGGGCAGTAAGGAGTAGTGCTGAGAGTAGGGCTGCTGTTGCTGGTGGT
>JAAHGE010000887.1 GCA_010672635.1 Desertifilum sp. SIO1I2
CCAGACTTGTTGCTGCTGGCTCAGGAATATCTTGAGCAACGGGGAAAATATCAAGTGGTGACAGCAACGAGCTATGAGGAAGCTTTTTCTCTCTTAAAGTCCTACTTTCCTAGTTGTTTAATTTGTGATATTAATTCTCCTGTTCTTTCTAGTTATCGCTTTTTGAAAACCTTACGGGAGCATCCTAAGTACAGGCTAATTCCGTTTTTATTAATGTCTGACTCAGGAGATTTTCCGGGATTAATTCGAGGGTTAAATTTAGGGGCAGATGGGTATTTAAAGAAGCCTTTTTTACCTCAAATGCTGCTTCAGGAAATTCAAGTTGCAGTGCGTCAAGCGGCTGCTTTACCAACTAGCGTTTTACTCGAAGTTTTAGGGAAGGATAGCGCCCGTTTAACGACGACGGAAAAGAAGGTTGTGTATTAGATTATTCGAGGCTTATCTAACCGGGAAATTGCCCAGGAACTTTACATTAGTAAGCGGACAGTTGATACTCATGTTAGGAATATTTTAGGAAAGACGGGTTTGCAAAATCGAACAGAGTTGGCGCACTGGGCTTACGAACAGGGGAATCAATATTCAATATAATTGTTTAACGTTAGATGAGGGGCTTGTTGAAGGGGCTTTCAAGATTGTTTTGGCGATTGCACGCCAGTTCCCCTAGAATGTAGGTGGCGCGAATATTGCGATCGCTCCCCAGTACCATTAAGGTAAAAAGTTGTTCGCTGAAGGCGTCTAACGTTGGCGGAAGTTGCGGCGGGTTGCGAAATTGCATTAATGGGGTTGGGCGAAAATCCAATACCACAAAATCTGCTTCTTTTCCGGTATCAAAGTTACCAATCTTATCATCTAAAGATAAAGCTCTAGCACCGCCTAAAGTCAGCAGGAAGAAGGCTTGAAAGGGGGAAAGCGGCTGGTGTTGCAGTTGTGTTACTTTATACCCTTCTCCGGCGGTTTGGAGTAACGAAAAACTGGTTCCTGCACCGACATCGGTTGCGAAGCCAACTTTAACCGGATATTCGCTTTTCTTGGCTTGATGGAGTTTAAATAAACCGCTACCCAGGAATAAGTTAGAGGTGGGGCAAAAGGCGATCGCGCTTTGGGCCGTCGATAATCGGTTAAACTCTAGATCGGTGAGTTGGACGCAATGGGCAAAAATTGAACGCTCTCCCACTAGTCCTAAGCGATCGTAAACATCCAGATAGCCGTTACAATCGGGGAAAAGTTCTTTTACCCATGCGACTTCATTCTGATTTTCGGATAGGTGCGTGTGCAGATAGACATCGGGAAACTCTGCGAGGAGTTTACCGGCTAATCTTAATTGCGCTTCGCTAGAAGTAATCGCAAATCGGGGCGTTACAGCATATAACAAACGGTCTTGGTTGTGCCATTTTTGAATTAATTCTTTACTATCTTGGTAAGCGCTTTCTGGCGTATCGGTGAGATAATCGGGTGCATGACGATCCATCATGACTTTACCTGCGATCGCGCGGAGATTGCGACGCTGGGCTTCTGTAAAAAAGGCATCGACTGACTCTGGAAAGACTGCTGTAAAGACTACCGCCGTCGTTGTGCCATTTCTGAGTAACTCATCGAGAAACAAAGAAGCCACTTGTTGCGCGTAAGTTTTATCCTGAAATTTCCGTTCCGTTGGAAAAGTATATTTATTCAGCCATTCTAATAACTGTTCGCCATAGGA
>JAAHGE010000888.1 GCA_010672635.1 Desertifilum sp. SIO1I2
CGAACGCCGTCCTTCTCGCGCCGGATCACGCCCGCTTCCTTGAGGGCGGCGGCGGCGACGACGGCGCCGGCATCGAGCCGGCCGGCATCGATCGCCTCCTGCACGCGGCCGAGGCTGACCTCGTTGAACGCCTTGGCGAAGATTAATACTGCAAGACCGATTGAACGGCATCAGCTACGCTATCTACTCCAGACTGGAAAGCTTGCTGTATAATGTTTTCGACACAACCTAACAAATCATCAGGACTCGGTTTAGCCTGCATTCCCAAGTCCGTAAAAAAGTGTATCCACAGCGGATAATCCGCCGCATAAAATTCCATATCGGGAATTGCTGCACTTTCCCCTAAAAGGCTGCGGACTATCTTACTTTCTGGGCTATAAATAGCATTAATGGCTCGCAACCTGCCATCTAAGCAGCGAACCAGTTTGGCATTTTTCAGTTGTTCCTGAAAAGCCTGGGGATTTTCATTGAGTCTGTCTAACTCCTGTAAGGCTTTTTGCCAATTATCCCGAATCCAAGCCAAAACTTCGAGCTGTTCGTGGGAAGATAGTGTAGGATAATCAACAAGCAAGCATTTTTGAATCAAACGCGAGCGATTGAGCATCGGAACTTGCAAGACTTGATAAAAAGCTAACCATTCTTTAGATTGTTTACCTAAGTCTAAGAAATGGAATTCTCCCGCGAAAGCTGGTGGTTCGTAACCTTCACTAGGTAAGTAAACATTTTCTTCGTTTAGGGAAACCAGTCGATCTGAATTAGTGCGATAAATAGGGAGTTGGCGCAGCTTTTGTCTGCGATTACCATCGTACTGCTTGGGATAGTCGCTCAGGTCTTTGGCAATATAAGCAAGTAAAGTGGGATAATGAGTAGCATGATAGGCAGGTAAGGCTGTGTTCTGGTAGTAAGCGTGAAGAATATCGACTAAAGTTACGCCAGATAGGGATAAAATTACAGTATTGGGGTGAGATTGGATAAAAGATGCGATCGCACTTTTCAACGCTTCCCCAGCCGCAATCAGATTTACCCCAAAATAGGATACGGCTGCGACTAATTCCGCACTCGTTTCCGCCGGAACCCAAAGCGGTGCTTTCTCATGTTTGGCGGCGTATAGTTTCCCATCAATTCCAGGTAGTAAAGGAATCGTTTGAAGTGCTGCTGAGGGAAAATGTTTATATCTCAGTTCCCGGAGATAGCGGTAAACTTTTGCTAGCCAGCTAGTATTAGGTATTTTTTCCCCGTCAGGATTCCAAGCTTCCTCCGACAAAGTTGCAGGTAAGATAAACCCTAACTTCTGGATAACCTGATTAACTTCCATAGGCGCGATTCCTTGGCAACCCTGAAGCGCTACACTATGAGACAGATCGGGATGGATAAACCATTCGGGATAGTCAGCGAAAATTTCCCGAATCTGTTGTTGATGACTGAAATAAATTATCCCCGATCCCGTGTATCCAAAGACTTGTAAGCGATGATTGGTTAGGAGTGCTAAAGGTAATCCGGTTAAATCGCGATTGTTATCGCTTAGACAGTAACTCAGAAGATATAGCAAAGTGCTGAGTGCTGAGTGCTGAGTGCTGAGTTAAAACCGAGTGAGTCCAATCTTTTGATACACGGGATCGGGGATAATTTATTTCAGTCATCAACAACAGATTCGGGAAATTTTCGCTGACTATCCCGAATGGTTTATCCATCCCG
>JAAHGE010000889.1 GCA_010672635.1 Desertifilum sp. SIO1I2
TGGCAGCTCTAGCTGCAATTCATCATCTGTATCAACCTGAGATGGTTGAACGAATGGGTACAGCAACGATCTACGATCGCACAACTAAGACAATGAGAAAATGCTATCGAGGTGGTCATCTCCCGCCCACTGGGAGTTTTGCGACCCTAATGGATGCGTTGCAAGCGTGGTCTTTAGAGAGTGTACAGCAAGCAGACGGCAGTATTGAGATTGTGGCGTATCGGTGCGACAAAGCGGGAGATGAGAGCGTGCTATTTGACGCGATCGCTCCTTTTCTTGACGACAGTTGCAATCCCCGGATAGATGCCTTTCAGGATAACAATAAACATTGGCGGCATGTCTTTATAGACGGACAACATCGGCAGGTGCCCGGCAAAGTCATTTTTGCTGACCAATATCCAGAGTTATTTGATTCCTTGGAGAACTGATGCAGCAGCAGCATGAGATCCTCTCCTGGAGATACCATTGTCCGCAACGTTCCGAACCATCATTTTAATTTTTGGGAATGCAACGATCGATTCAACTGCTAAGTGGGGCAGGAGACATTGTAGCTGGACTACTCTGTAGCATGAGCGAACGTCACTTAGAGGACTTCGAGACCATTTGGAAAGGCATTTTGAGGGCAACCGAGCAACCTGATAGCTATTGGAGTTGGGACTATAAGCTACGGCAAGGCAGTCAGGAATCCCAGTATGAAGCTTACGCAATTGAAGTGGATAGCCTGACCCAGGGACTGATGTTTCTTGAGACCCAGTGGCACCGTTCGCAACTTCCCCAACGTTACCCATTGGTCTATGTTGAAGCATTGGCTGTGGCTCCCTGGAACCGTCGGCGTTTGGAAGACCCACCCTACTTACGGGGAGTAGGACGAACCTTGTTGCTGTTTGCGCGGCAGCGCAGCCTGGAATTGGGCTATGGCGGTCGAGTCGGGCTTCACGCTTTACCGGAATCAGAAGAATTTTATCGTCGCAACCAGATGCCAGAGTACGATCCAGACCCGGACAAGGAGGGCTTGGTATACTTTGAATACGGTGTGCTCCGGCGCTAAGTTTGCCCTAATTTCTAGGAAAGTTTTCAATGGACGATCCCACCCTCGCTGCCCAATACGCCCAAAGCGGAGACTTAATGGATTTGTGCAACAACGAGGCATGGTTGCGCGAGTCTGCTCAAGTTGAGGATGGGGTGCAAGTAGAAGCAGGGCTGCCGATGAGGGAGTATAGCCAAACTGTTACTGCGCTTACGGATGAGCAAAATCAGCAATTGCGGCAGCAGATGAAAGTCCAGTCGATTCTTTTTACTGCTTTGCGGCAGTGGATGGAATCTTGGGATTTGGGTGCGGGGTTTGACGACACTTACGCGATCGCTCGGCGGTTGATTCGTCAACATTTAGCCAATCCAACTGAAACTCAGCTTGCAACGATTGATAGGCTCCTGGCAGAAAGTGTTGACCCGGAAAATATGAACCCATCGACCGAGAAGCAAGCAGTATCACTGTTGGCAGAAATGTTCACCCAGGAAGACTGGCAGGCAATGGCAGAAGCCGCATCGCACTCCATTTCATCACGAGTGTTGAGCGCAGGAAAAACACAGCCTGTAACAACTGTAATCTAAAAAATACAAGGGCGCGGTGGTTATGGTTGCAGTTTCAGATTGGCAATACTTAGCTCCCCAGGACTATTTAGA